>JBJTHM010000071.1:0-5266 GCA_046094465.1 Rhodoluna sp.
CACTAAGAGTTGGTGATGGCACACGAAATTGTGACATGGGGCCGCTGATCACCAAGGTGCACCGTGACAAGGTAGCCGGTTATATAGACCAAGCAGTTTTAGATGGTGCTGAGGTTATCGTTGACGGGAGAGGTGTCAATGTTGATGGCAATGCCAATGGCTTCTGGTTAGGGCCAACTCTGGTTGATAAAGTTCCAACCAGTTCATCGGTTTATCAGGATGAGATTTTTGGACCAATACTTTCGGTAGTTAGAGTAAAGAGCTTTACCGAAGGTGTTGAATTAATTAACTCTGCCGAGTATGGCAATGGCACTGCAATATTCACCAATGACGGTGGTGCAGCTAGAAGGTTCCAGAATGAAATTGAGATTGGCATGATTGGCATTAATGTTCCAATTCCAGTGCCAGTTTCCTATTACTCATTCGGTGGAGCAAAGTCATCACTGTTTGGTGATACCAAGGCTCATGGATTACAGGGCTTTCACTTTTTCACAAAAGAAAAGACCATCACCAGCCGTTGGCTAGATCCTAGCCACGGTGGAATAAATCTGGGCTTCCCGCAGAATTAGTAAAGCGTTCCGTAACCATCCACGTTGTAGTAGCGGACGTAGTCGATAAATAACTGCCCCTTGGTTAGCCCAGGATCAATTGAACCGCCATAGTTACCACCCATAGCCAGGTTGAAAATCAAATACATCTTTGGATCAACATTTGATGAATTAGGACCAAAGGGCCAGCGAGTCAACCCAGTGTCTGACTTTGTGAACTTGGTGGTTAACTTGCCATCGACGTAGAAGCTCACCTCATTCGGTAGCCAGAGCAGTCCATAGGTGTGATACTCACTGGAGAGCAGAGTGGGTGAGTTATAGCCACCAGCTTTGTATTCGTGAGCTCCGACTGAATTCGCATAGTGAATTGCGGAGGTTGCCCGGTTTGGATTATTACCCGCATACTCCATGATGTCTATCTCACCGCTTCTAGGCCATGGCACAGTATCGATGTTGGCACCTAGGAGCCAGAAGGCTGGCCAGGTTCCGCCACCGGCAGGAAGTTTCATTCTTGATTCGAAGTATCCGTAACTGAAACTGCGCTTATCCTTGCTGACGAACTTTCCTGAAGTCCAAGTTTTATTACTGGTGCAGCTTGGATCACCGGTTGGGCGACTGGCTGTGATGACCATAGAACCATCAAACTGTTTCATCGCACAGGCAGCGTAGGACTGTGATTCACCGTTACCCCAACCACAACCAGGTGGCTTCCCACAACCATCGCCTAGATCCAGGCTCCAGTCGGAACTGTTTGGGCCAGTTCCATTAGCGTCGTTGAATTCATCCGACCATAGCAGGGTCTTGTTGACTTGACCGATCGGTGCGCTAATCGAGACAGTTCTGGTTTCGCTTTGAGCTGCTGCGTAGGTGGCATCACCAGGATTACTTGCAATGACAACACAATCGCCAAGTGCTAAGGCTTTGAGATATAAATTCTCCACAATCTGACACTTCGTTGGAGTAGTGGTGCTAAAGGTGACAATTCCACCGTTAGGCAGGGCGAATAATTCCTGATCCGCATCACCAACAGTCATATCAGATGGTTGACCAAAAAATATTGAGTTGTATAACAGAGCTTTTTTGGTGGTTGCCTTTACAGAGACAACTGCTGAAACAGCAGAGCCTTTTAGACCCTGAATAGTGAAAGTGTAGGTGCGGCTACCAGTTAGCCCAGTGAAGGTATATGAGGTTGCTGATGCCGGGAGTGTTTTAGTTTTCTTGCCAGGACCATATTGAGCCTGCACTCGAATGCCAGTTATCTTTCCGGTCGGGAACTTAGCCCAACTCAGCCCTGCACTTGAGGACGTGACATTACTAACTTTAAATGAGCTAGCTTTTGGAACAGTTACCGCCTCAGCACTGAGACCTAGATTGAAACACAGTGCCATCGCGCAGAGTAGTGCGGTGAATGATTTAGTTAGTCGCATTATTTCCTTATCAGTGTTCCGTAGCCCTCAAAAGTTGAGTAGCGAATGTAGTCAATCTGCATGGTCTTGGTGTCTTTGTTGATATCTATGGTTCGTACCGGCTGGTTATTGTTTCCGATAATCTTTCCGCCAACAGCAAGATTTAGAATGGCAAACTGGGGTTTATTAAACTCCCAAGCGTTTGTTTCAAGGTTGAGATTCCATGGTGCCTGAGTTAGGTCACTGGCTGTGATGGTTTTGTAAACCACTCCATCCAAGGAGAACGCAATGTAGTTCGGTTTCCAGTCGATGGCGTAAACGTGCCAGTCGGCAAGAAGACTGCTCTGCCTGTTTACCTGCCCACCGGGCCAGTAGGCGTAGCCGTGCAAGGTTCCCCAGTTGCTATTTGGGATCGCACCGTTTCCCTCGTGGATGTCAATTTCACCACAACCTGGCCAACCAACAGTTGAGTAATCAGCCCCAAGCATCCAAAACGCAGGCCAAGTTCCAGCCGTTCCATTTGATTTGATTCTCGCTTCAAGGTGACCGTAGAGGAAGTGGATTCTGTTTTCGGTTGTTATCTTGCCACTGACCCATTCACAGTTAACCGGCGGGTTGTAGCGCTCTTTACGCCAGTTGAAGGAATACCAACAATCAAACGGTCCAGCTGGGTTTGGATTTAATTCTTGGTTTGTCGCAGTAATAAGAAGCGCTTTACCATCAACTGCACCATCAGAGTTTTGCACCTTTGCAACACCTGGTAAGTAGTACTGTCTTTCCAGATTTCCCCAACCAGTTGCTACCGGAGTGTATTGATCTGTGTTGTTTCTTCCGTTACCGGTAACATCATGCCAATCCGTTGAATTTACCGTGGAGTTAATTTCTCCATCAAACTCATCTGCCCAGATCGGTGTGCTTTGCGAATTTGCTGGTGCATTAAAAGAGTAGGTGTTGCTCGTAAGTGAAACCGGGGTGTAGTTCGGGTTGGAGTATTTGACTTTTGCATAGACTCCCAAGGATTCAAATCTTTTATCAACTAGCAACTCAGTTTCATTTGCTGCTTCGATAAGCGATCCACCGGCGTACCAAGTTATCGTCTTCGAAGTGGCTGGATTCGGGTTCAATGGTGAGCTAAGTATCAGCTTGCTGTTCGGGGAATCCATTGAGATCTGTGCTGCACCGGAAACCTTTAATAGACCGACAACTCTGGATGCAGCTGTGACAAACATTGTTTTGCCATCACTGAATTTGGCAGTCTCCACCACAGCAAGTTTCTTACCCATGGCGGATTCGGGCACTAGATAAGTTCCCTTGGTAGCGGATTTGATGGGGCGACCATCTAAAATCCACTGGTAGCTCAAAGTAACCTTCTGATTCCATTTGCCTGCTACAACTTTGACTGTTTCAGTTTTGCCAATCATCGCAGGTAGTTGGGGTAATGCAAGATTCTTTTTCGCAGGAGCGCTCAAAGCGCTAGAGCCCGCAGCCAAAAGGCTGAGCAACAAAGCTAGGGCTTTTAAAGACGTGCGAAACACCTGGAACCTCTCGGATGGGAAAGCGTTTCGCACACAACGCCTAACTAGCAGTCTATCTTTGACAAAGCAGAGTAACTGGGCTGATTAGCGCTTGAAAATAAACTTTAAGTAGTTTCCCAGCGAAAGCTCTTTACCCAGTTTTCTGAAACCGAATGCAACTCTGGCCAAACACGGCAGGGTCCGATTGCCTTTGAAGGCTCGGTCAAACACTCTCGCTCTGGCAATGCGATCCCTGTCTGTTCCCCAACCAGAACCGGAGCTATCGGTTGGATGGACTGCAAGCACCAGGGGCACGAAAACACACTTCAATCCAGCGTCAATAAGATCGCAGATAAAAATATATTCATCACCCAGGTAGGTGGTTTCTGCTCCAGCTCCAAAGTTTTCATCAAATCTAACTCCAGCAGCTTTGACCTTCTCTAGATTCACTACCATTTCATAGGTGGCGGCTTTAGCCGAGTTAACTTTATTGAGTTGAACAATCCCACTCGGATAGTTCTTTCGCAACTTGCCAGATTCATCAACTGTTTCACCGAGCAATAGTGCTGCTCCGGATTCTTCCAGGTGGCTCACCGCTCTGTTCAGGTTTTCTAAATCAAAGGCGATATCGTCATCAGCAAAAACCAAATACTTGGTGGTTGCTTTTTCGATGACTTGATTTCTTATTTTTGTAACCCCAGAACCAGCAAACCCAAAAACTCTGGCCCCGATTGGTGCTTTAGAGATATCCGCCGGCGGATTCGAGCCAGATTGAACGGTAATAAGGATTTCCCAATCAGGATGTTTGGTTAAATCAGGTAGTTCAATCTTGGAAAGTCGCGAAGCCAAGGTGCTGTAACCGATGGTCAACATCTCGGTTAGAAATCTTCCTCGTCCAGTTTGAGGTTTTTGTATTTAGCCGCAGATTCGCTTTGAGCTTTTGCTCTAGCAAAGCGCATCAGCGATCCACTGGTCTGGGCCAGATTGGAATTCTGCATCCTAAAGCCCAAGAACAGCATGATTGCATCTGCTGGAGCGACTAACCCGATGTAGCTGTATGCCAAGAGCACTCCAAGTGAAACCACGAAGGCAGCATTAGCAATTAGGGTGCTAATCTCGGCAGATTTGACTCGGGCTCTTATCTTGTCAAAGTTTGTGACAGATTCTTTCTTCTTTTGAGCCAGAGCAAAATTCTCTTGAGTCTCTATTTGCTTTTTGAACATCATCTTTATGAAAATCATGCAGAAAAGAATCAAAGCCAGATTAACTACCCCAGCTTGCCAGTTGACCACTATAAAGAAGGTAGATAGCACCGCTACCTGGGCAAAGGTGTGAATCAGGTTATTGGTTTCAAAAGCTAGTGCCCATTCCCAGGACTCGGTTATCTTGCTGCGCCAGCCATTTCTAGAATTTAGTGCATCATTGAATACCTTTACCCGGTAGGTTTTCTGCCAGTAGGTGGCTATGTGAGAAAGACCAAAGAGCCCAAAAAACAAAACAAAGTTGAAGACAATTTGCTGCAGGGTTTCTTTTCCACCGTGCAGGATCATGTGGCTAAAGATACGAATTACAAAAAGCTGTGAGAGCGGAACAATCGTCGCAATCATAGCCAGCAGGATGGCACGATTACGATGCTTTCCTTTCGGAAAGAGCTTCGAAAAGGTCCTGAGTGTCTGACTAACTAGAAAAATCATTTGTTCTCAAGATAACTCAAGCCGGTCTGTATTGCTTGAGCCACCTCATCCATTTTCTCTTCGCTGATTTTATGAACCTGGGTGATGTTATCGAAATCTGTTTT
>JBJTHM010000072.1:0-4070 GCA_046094465.1 Rhodoluna sp.
GATCAAAAGCATCTGGCATTAGATACCAGGAAGGACCCATATCAAAGACGAAGCCATCTTTTTCCCAAATGTAGGCTCTGCCACCAACTTTTTCTCTGGCTTCAAAGAGTTTCACTTTCATACCAGATTTGGCCAGTAGGCAAGCGGTAGCCAAACCGCCGATACCTCCGCCAACTACGATTGCTTGTTTTTGTGTCATCGGGGCTGATTTCCTATCCACGCTTTGAACAGAATTATTGCTTTATAAAAGTCACTCACTCTGATTCTGGTTTTTATGAGCTCCGTTGCAGTAGTCTTTTCAATTTTGTTGTTTAGCGCTTCAAAAAGTAGTTGTGCCGCGACAACCGCCCTGGATGAACTTCTTGGCAGCAGTGGGATGGTTTTCGCTGACAAACTCAAGTCGAGCTTGATGTCGTCAACTAATTCTTTTTTCTTTGCTTCGGTAAAGTTTTTCACGTTGAGATCTGGGAAGTAGCTTCTGCCCAGTTGCTCAAAATCCTGGGCTAGATCTCTAAGGAAGTTCACTTTTTGGAATGCCGCACCAAGAGCCTGGGCTCCCTTTCGCAACGTTTCCAATTCTGCTGAAGCATATTCTCTTCCCTGAATAAAGGTCTGCAGGCACATCAACCCAATAACCTCAGCGGAACCGTAAACATATTTATCGAAAGATTTCTTGTCGTGCTTAGTTTGATTTAGGTCAAGGCGCATGGAGTAGAAAAAAGGTTCAACAATTTTCTTTGTTATCCCAGTTTCGATGGCGGTTCTTGCGAAGGCATGAACCACGAGATTTGTGCTAAAGCCCAGATTCATGGCTCGATAGGTTTCTTGCTCCAGTTTGTCTAACTCACTGGCAGATGCTGCCTTGTTGGATCCGAAGGCTCCAGCTGCCGCCCCGTCAACTATCTCGTCTGCCACTCGCACTAAGGCGTAGATGTTCTGCACGTGGGATCTGATTGGCTGGGCCAGTAAATTGGTGGCTAAACCAAAGGAAGTCGAGTATGTACGAATGACCTCACGGCTCGAGGCCACGGCGGCTCGATTGTATTTTTCTAGAGATTGCTTATCTAGGTCTAGATTGTTCATCTCTTCTAGGCTAGCCGAAGATAATCAACTAACTTTTTATAACAATCAGATTTCGCCTAAACTTGTCTAATGGACAAGGACATGAAACCCCGTAGTCGGGTAGTGACAGACGGTATCGAACGGACAGCTGCCAGAGGCATGCTTCGCGCTGTTGGTATGGGGGATGAAGACTGGGAGAAACCCCAAATTGGTATTGCTTCCTCCTGGAACGAAGTCACTCCTTGCAATCTTTCCCTTGACCGCCTAGCCGATGCCGCTAAAGGAGGTGTTCACGCAGCTAACGGCTATCCACTTGAATTCGGCACCATCTCAGTTTCAGATGGTATTTCCATGGGCCATGAGGGTATGCATTTTTCTCTTGTGTCTCGAGAAGTGATTGCTGACTCAGTAGAAACTGTGATGCAGGCAGAGCGTCTTGATGGAGCAGTTTTATTAGCTGGTTGCGATAAGTCCCTACCTGGGATGCTGATGGCAGCAGCCAGATTAGATGTTTCCTCGGTGTTTTTGTATGCCGGTTCCATTGCCCCTGGTTGGGTAAAGCTTACCGATGGCACTGAAAAAGAAGTCACCATCATTGACGCCTTTGAGGCAGTGGGTGCCTGCAAAGCAGGCAAGATGAGCCTTGAAGACTTAGATCGGATTGAGCGAGCAATCTGCCCCGGTGAAGGTGCCTGCGGTGGAATGTATACGGCTAACACGATGGCATCAATTGCAGAAGCTATTGGAATGAGTTTGCCAGGTTCTGCTTCACCGCCATCGGCAGATAGAAGAAGAGATGCTTGGGCTCATCGTTCAGGTGAGGCAGTGGTAAATCTGATTGCTAAGGGAATTACTGCAAGGCAGATTATGACTAAACCTGCATTTGAGAATGCAATCGCAGTTTTGATGGCGCTCGGCGGTTCAACCAACGCCGTGCTACATCTACTTGCAATAGCAAGAGAAGCAGAGGTGGAACTCACTCTCGATGATTTCAACAAGATTGCTGATCGCGTCCCACACCTTGGAGATCTAAAACCATTTGGCCAGTTTGTTATGGCGGATGTCGACAAGGTTGGTGGAGTACCAGTGGTATTGAAGGCTCTTTTGGATGCTGGGCTAATCAACGGAGACGTTCTAACTGTCACTGGTAAAACCATGGCTGAAAACCTAGCCGGCATTAACCCTCCTGACCCGGATGGCAAAATTATCCGTGCTATTGGAAACCCAATTCACCGCACCGGAGGCATATCAATTCTTAAGGGTTCGCTTGCTCCAGAAGGTGCTGTTGTGAAAACTGCTGGATTCGATCTGGAGAACTTCACCGGCCCGGCCAAGGTCTTCGAGCGTGAAGCAGAAGCCATGCAGGCTCTGACCGATGGCAAAATCCAGGCTGGCGATGTCGTGGTCATCCGCTATGAAGGTCCCAAGGGGGGACCTGGTATGCGTGAGATGCTCGCCATCACTGCTGCCATCAAGGGTGCGGGATTAGGTAAAGATGTATTACTCTTGACTGACGGACGATTTTCAGGCGGCACAACCGGCCTGTGCATCGGACACATAGCACCAGAGGCGACCGACGGAGGTCCAATTGCTCTGGTTCGCGATTCAGACTTGATACGAGTTGACATCGCATCTCGCACGCTCGAACTACTAGTTGAGCCGGAAGAGTTGGAACGCCGCAAAGAGGCATGGCTTCCGCTATCACCTCGTTACACGCGCGGTGTCCTCAGTAAATATTCAAAGTTGGTGCGTTCAGCTGCTGAAGGCGCTTACTGCGGATAAACCGAATTCTCCAAGGAAGTTAACTAAATGACAAACGAAGTTTTGACCGGTGCTCAGGCGATTGTTCGCAGCCTCGAGTTATTAGGCATTACTGATGTCTTTGGTCTGCCTGGCGGTGCGATTCTTCCCACCTATGATCCGCTGATGGATTCAAGCAAGATTAGACATATTCTTGTTCGTCACGAGCAAGGTGCCGGTCACGCAGCTGAGGGCTACGCATCGGCTAGTGGCAAAATAGGTGTCTGCATTGCAACCTCAGGTCCTGGCGCTACCAACCTGGTTACCGCAATAGCCGATGCACATATGGACTCAGTTCCACTTCTTGCTATTACTGGGCAGGTTAACTCAACTGCAATTGGAACTGACGCTTTCCAAGAGGCAGACATTGTTGGAATAACCATGCCAATCACCAAGCACTCTTACCTAGTCACCAAGGCAGAGGATATCCCAGGTGTTTTGGCTGCGGCCTATCAGATTGCGACCACCGGAAGACCTGGTCCGGTGCTTGTTGATATCGCTAAGGATGCACAGAACGGCAAAGCAGAATTTATCTGGCCACCAAAAATTGATCTTCCTGGTTATAAGCCGGTAACGAAACCGCACGGCAAGCAGGTCCAAGCTGCTGTGCAGCTGATCAGAGAAGCTAAGCGACCAGTTTTGTATGTCGGTGGTGGAATTATTCGCTCAGGTGCCAGCAAGGAATTACTTGAGCTGGCTGATCTAACCGGTGCACCAGCTGTTACAACATTGATGGCTAGGGGGGCATTCCCAGATTCGAACCCGCAGAACCTCGGCATGCCGGGTATGCATGGGACAGTTCCTGCTGTTACCGCTCTTCAGCGAAGCGATTTGCTAATTACCCTCGGAGCAAGATTTGATGATCGAGTTACCGGACAGGTAAAGACCTTTGCCGTTAATGCGAAAATCATCCACATTGATATTGACCCAGCTGAAATTGGCAAAATCAAACCTGCTGAGGTTCCAATTGTTGGGGATCTGAAAGAAGTTTTGATTGAACTAAATGACGAACTTGGAAAAGAACTCAAGGGAAAAAAGCCAGATATCACTGAATGGTGGAGTTTCCTAAATGATCTTAGAAAGCGTTATCCACTTGGCTATTCCGAACCAGAAGACGGCAAGCTTTCACCGCAGTATGTCATCAGTCGAATTGGTGAGTTGAGTGGACCTGAGGCAATCTTTGCAGCTGGAGTTGGTCAGCACCAGAT
>JBJTHM010000073.1:0-9279 GCA_046094465.1 Rhodoluna sp.
TAGCCCTGAACCAACCTTCGGTTAAATCAAACCACTTCTCACATTCATCCCAAATGTATGAAACAACCTCTGGTAGTTCAGCAATACTCGTTTCACCTCTGGCTAATCGCGACAGTGGTGAATTCGGTTTGTAGTGGGAGAAGATCTCATCAGCCTCGGAGATCTTTCACCCCAGCTACCCCACCATTGACTAAGAAGCTAAAGATTACATAGAGGATGGTGAGCCAGCCGACACCTTCAACCAAATCTTGAGCCCGATAGAGTTTGCGACCGGTAAGTCGCGAGGGCTTAGTCGAAGGGCTTGAATACGTAGACATAGTGAAATCCTGTTGAGTTTATCTGGAAGAAGCCTGAATGTGGCCTGTATGACACCTAGCAACCTTCAACCTCTGGAATGATTACTATGGCGCTAGAAAACGAAGATGTTGGCGTTTGTAGATAACTGGAAGTGACTTTAGGTGCAAAGAAGCGAGCGTGAATTGATTGCCCAACAGGCAGTCGATTTGGTCGAACAGTGGCTCATAGACTCTCAGCAAGAAGGTTCTAGATCTCCTGCTGAAAAGCGATTGGCTAAAATCCTGAAAGATCCTAAGGGGTTGGATTGGACCCTCAAATTTGTGGATCGGGTTATCAGACCTACAGACAAAACAGTTGCGGCCAAAGAACTGCACGCTCTAGCAAAAGACCTCCCAAAAAGTTTAGGTGTTCTAGATCGACTAACAATACGTATCGGTGGACTCTTAGCTAGACCATTCAGTTTTATTGTTATTCCAACTGCGAAGGCAAGACTTCGCCAACTGGTTGGCCATCTAATAGTTGACGCTCGTGCCGGTAATCTCACCAGGCACATCGCTAGATCTAAATCTGGTGGAATTCGATTGAATCTAAATCTTCTAGGAGAGGCTGTTTTAGGTGAGGCAGAAGCCAACTACAGATTCAATGAGACTTTTGCACTCCTACGTCGAGCTGATGTCGATTATGTTTCCATAAAACTCTCTGCAGTTGCTTCGCAATTATCGATGTGGGGATTCGAAGCCACAGTAAATCGGTTGGTGGAGAAACTAACTCCTATTTACACATTCGCCGCATCCAGATCATCTGCAAAATTTATCAACCTGGATATGGAAGAGTATCGAGATCTTGGACTGACAATCCTGGTGTTCAAAAAACTTTTATCTAAACCGGAATTGATGAACCTTGAAGCTGGAATTGTTCTCCAGGCTTATCTTCCAGATTCTTTTGAAGCATTGAAAGAACTTTCAGAATTTGCAGCAGAAAGAGTTGCAGCTGGCGGAGCAGGTATAAAGGTAAGAATTGTTAAAGGTGCAAACCTAGCCATGGAGGTAGTTGATGCCAAATGGCATGGTTGGCCACTGGCAACCTATGCAACAAAAGCTCAGAGTGATGCTAACTATAAGAGATTGATTGATTACGCTTTAGATCCGGTAAGAATAAAATCTCTCAGAGTGGGTATTGCTGGACACAATCTTTTTGATTTAGCTTTCGCTCACCAACTTTCTTTGCATCGTAATGTTGCAGATCGAGTTGAGTATGAGATGCTGCAGGGAATGGCGCAGCACCTATCGTCACAGGTGAAAAAAAGTGTTGGCAGCCTCCTCCTATACACTCCGGTGGTTCGCAAATCAGAATTCCAAGTCGCTGTTGCATATCTGACTAGAAGACTTGAAGAGAACGGCTCACCGGAGAATTTTATGTCTGGAGTTTTTGACATTACTTCTAGTAGGTCGGTCTTTGATCGAGAGCGAATGAGATTTGAAACCTCGCTTCGGCTCATGGATGAATTAAATGCAAAACCAAATCGTTTACAAAACCGCCTCAGTGAGAATCACAAAATTCAATCAACCTTTGAAAATGATCCAGATACTGATTCTTCTCTAGCTAATAACCGGGACTGGGTTAGACAGGTGGTGGCTAGAGCAGATGAGCTAAGTGGCAAATTAGCCACCCATCAAGAGTTGATGCAAAGGGCGAAGCATGAACTTTACGAGATTGAAAATATGATTGCTACTGCCAAATCGGCAAGCGTGGCTTGGGCCAAAAACCCTAAAGCACGTAAAGACATACTGCTTCAGGTAGGGGCAGAACTTGCTAACTCTAGAGGACACATCCTCCCGGTGATGTTGGCTGAGGCTGGCAAGACCATCGCTGAGGCAGATAGCGAAATGAGCGAGGCCATCGACTTTGCTAATTTCTATGCTCATCAGATTGATCAATTACAAGAAATAGAGCGTGTCGATGGGGTGAAGTTTGTTCCTCACCAGGTAGTTGTTGTTACACCGCCCTGGAACTTCCCCGTTGCTATCGCAGCTGGTGGAGTGTTGGCAGCCTTAGCTGCTGGTGCAGCCGTGATTATCAAACCGGCTCCACAGGTGGTTAACTGCGCGATGGTCATGGTTGAAGCACTTTGGCGTGCGGGAATATCAAAGAAACTACTTCAGGTTGCGCTTGTTCCAGATAACAAACTAGGCCTGAGCCTAGTCGGTCACAAAGACGTCGATTCGGTAATCCTCACTGGCGCATTTGAAACAGCACAGCTATTCAAGAACTATCGACCTAGAACCAATTTATTTGCCGAGACCAGCGGTAAGAACGGAATTGTAATATCACCTTTTGCCGATCTGGATCTCGCTGCAAATGATTTAGCGAAGAGTGCTTTTGGTCATGCCGGACAGAAGTGTTCTGCCGCTAGTTTGGGAATTCTCATTGGTTCGGTTTATTCGAATAAACAATTCCTGAAGCAGTTAGTCGACTGCGTTGAATCTATGAAGGTTGGCTACGGAACTAAAGCCGATGCAACTGTCGGCCCACTCATTGAAAAGCCAAGTCAGAAATTACTTAGAGCACTCACTCAATTGGATGAGGGAGAGTCCTGGCTTTTAGAACCACAGCAGTTAGATGACTCAGGAATATTGTGGCGACCTGGTATAAAAATTGGCGTTAAGCCAAACAGTTTCTTTCACAAAACGGAAGTGTTTGGTCCAGTCCTAGGTTTGATCTTTGCCGAGAACCTAAATCAAGCGCTAGAGATTCAAAACGGAACAGAGTTTGGCTTAACTGCAGGAATCCATTCACTAAATCCCGCAGAGTTAAGTTTCTGGTTAGGAAAGATTGACGCAGGAAATCTTTATGTGAATAGAGGAATCACCGGAGCCATTGTTGAGCGTCAGCCGTTTGGTGGATTCAAGAGATCTGCTGTTGGCTGGGGATTAAAAGCTGGAGGTAGAAACTATCTTCTGCAGTTTGGTCACTTTGAAGATGTGAAGCCGTATTCTTTGCCAGAAATAGAACTAACAGAATATGAAGCAGCTCTTGAATATCTTGTTCCAGAGCGAAGAACCTGGCTACGAGAAGCACTATCCAGTGATCAGTACTGGCTGAAGAACTACTATCAACCAGAAACACTTGACCCTGGAAATGTTTCAGTAGAGGCTAACTATCATCGCTATATCCCAGATGCAAGACACAGTTTGGTTAGAGCAAGTGATAACGGTGATCTTGCTACTCTTTTGAGAATCTTCTACGCCGCCCAGTTTGCTGGCGGCCTTGGACTAATCTCAGTGCATCCGAAGTTTCTAACCACCAACAAAATCAAGCAAACCGAGCTTGAAGCACTGGTTGGGCCTGTTCTGGTGCAGAAAGAAACGGAGTTCGAGCCGAGCATAACCGCTGGAACGAGGCTTATTCTGGTCGGTCCGAGAGAGTCAAAAATAGCTAAGCTTCAGGCAAACCCTGAACTGTTTGTGATTGAGAAACTAGAAAGTAAGTCCGGAAGGTTAGCCCTACTGGCCATGTTCCGCGAGCAATCGATATCGATTACTCAGCATCGCTTCGGAGCAATCCAGTCGGAACTGGCAAACCTACTTTGAAAGAGTAAGGTAAAGGCATGACTGAACCGCAAACTAAAACCTTCACCGATGCTCAAGGCGTTGAAATCACCTACTACGTTTGGCCAATAGCAAACCCTAAAGCAATTATTCAGATAGCGCACGGTCTTGGTGATCACGCTAGAAGATATGATCATGTAGCTGAATTTTTCAATAATGCCGGATACACCGTCTACGCCGATGATCACAGAGGTCACGGTGTTACGGGAAGTAAACAGGTTGCCAGCGGTCAAACCAAGATTCTAGGTAATTTAGGCCCAGGTGGAATGCCTGCAGCATTTGAGCAGGTGAATCAGTTCACGGATCTAATAAAAAAAGAGAACCCCGGTAAGAAATTAGTTTTGTTTGGCCACTCATACGGATCATTCATTTCACAGAAACTTGTCAACCGCAATTCAGATAAATATGATGCCGTTATTCTCAGTGGTTCATCACTACTAGTTCCAGGTGTTCTCAAAGCCGGTGGTTTTAATAACAAATGGAAGAAGGAACCCGGTGCAACCGGTTATGAATGGTTATCCAGAGATAAAGCGGTAGGCGAGAAGTTTCTTAAAGACCCATACACATTTCTGGCAAGTGCAGCTAAAGTTTTGGGTGTCGTAAACGGCTTGCAGTTATTCTTCACCCCTAAGCGTGGCATTAGACAAGACCTACCACTACTGATTGTTGCTGGAAGCGATGATGCGATTGGTGGGGCTAGAGGTAATGAAATGCTGGCGAACACCTATCGCAATAAGTGTGGTCTTGATAATGTGACTGCAATTATTTACCACGAGGGTCGTCACGAGATGTTCAATGAACCTAATAAAGAAGAGTTCCTAAGAGATGTACTCAACTTTATTGAGGCAAATATCTAATCCAACTCTTTAGCAAGCAGTCCCTGTGTTTCAGGGTGACGCTGCATGTATTTCACTACATAGGGACACACTGGCCACACCTTGCCATACTGGTGAGCTTCGATATCACTGAAGGTTTCCCGCATCAAAATAGCTGCGTAGTTCTTCCCCTGGTGCGCGGGATCAACCTCGGTGTGGGTGAAGTGCCAAACCCCGTCAATGTCTTTGTAGTCGGCGTGGCCAATCTTTTCATCGCCTAACCACAATTCATAGCGAGTCAGTTCTGGATTATGGATAACATGCGGGTCCATAGTGTTAATCTCTTTCTGTGTCCAACAAAAGCTATCGGGTAATTCACTCAGATAACCTAACTGCTTTGCAGTCTATGCCCGATGAGAGCGTTCAGCTTATCTATGTTGATCCCCCCTTTAACACCGGCAGAGTTCAGTCTCGGGGCACCACCACCACGACAAGAAGCGAAGAAGGTAACCGCATTGGCTTCAAAGGTAAGCGCTACGAGGTGGTAAAGGACACAGTACTTAGCTATGACGACGAGTTCGCCGATTACTGGGGTTTTCTGGAGCCAAGAATTGAACAAGCTTGGCGAATTCTTGCCGACAGCGGGACTTTGTATTTGCATCTTGACTACCGAGAAGCCCACTACGCCAAGGTGCTCTTGGATGCTCTATTTGGCAGGGAGTGCTTCTTGAATGAAATCATCTGGGCTTATGACTACGGCGGTAAGGCTAAGCATCGCTGGCCGGCAAAGCACGACACCATTTTGGTTTATGTGAAAAATCCTGAAACCTACTACTTCAATAACGAAGAGGTAGATCGAGAACCATATATGGCACCAGGTCTAGTCACACCCGAGAAAGTTGAACGAGGCAAACTTCCAACTGATGTTTGGTGGCACACCATCGTCTCTCCCACCGGCACAGAAAAAACCGGCTACCCAACTCAAAAACCACTCGGGGTTCTAAGAAGAATTATTCAGGCATCAACCAAAGAAGGTGATGTAGTGTTGGACTTTTTTGCCGGCAGTGGAACTACCGGAGCGGCAGCGAGTGAGCTCGGTAGAAGTTTTATCTTGATAGATCAGAATCCGGAAGCAATTGAGATAATGAAGCAGCGCTTTAGTTCATTACCCGTTTCTTACGAGTAGGTTTTTCTTCACTGCCAACTAGATTAGTTGCAAGGATTGTGACAAGAGTCAGTATTGCGGCAACAGCCAGAGCCATGTTGTAGTTCTGATTACCCGGTCTAGAGATTAGTTGATAGAGCAAGACCGGAACTGTTGCCTGATCTGAATAGCTGAGTAAACTTGCCGAACCAAATTCACCCAGTGAAACAAGTGCAGCAAAAACAATCGCGGTTCGAAGAGCTGAACGAACAATCTTCAAATCAATTGCAGTAAGGATTCGCCATGAGCCAGCACCTTCGGTCATGGCCTGTTCCCTGGGCGAAGATTCAATTGAAACCAAGGCTGGATAGAGAACCCTAATCACCATGGGTATTGCAAAGACTGATTGCACTAACGGGAGAATAAACCACTGTGCTCGTAAGATTGCAAGATCTCCAGACAGAGCGATCAGGTAGCCCAAACCAAGCACCACCGCAGAAACCCCTATGGGTAATAGAAATACTGCATCTAGTGAGATCGCAACAAAATCAGTACCTTGCTTTTTAGTCTTTCTAGATCTTTCGGCTAAAAGGAAGCTAACTAAACCACCGATAGCAATTGCTAGCAAAGTTGAAATTACAAGATTTCTAAGAGAATTCAGACTTGCATCAAACAAGGTGATGTTTAGTAAATTTCGGTAACCTCTAGTTTCCAAAAGAACAAAGTTTTCTAAAGTGAACTTACCGGCTTGATCCAAAAAGGCATTTATTAGAACCAAAAACAGTGGAGTTATCACAAGGACAAATGTTGTTATCAGAGTGAAGAAAAATACAGGCAGGTCTCTTCTGTCTAATTTCTTTTTTGCTGCAACTTGTGATTCAAAGCTGAGTGGGTTGGCTCCGCCCCATCGGCTTACTGTGAATGCAGCGAGGGTCAACAGGACTTGAAGCAGGGCTAGGGCAGCACCGTGAGATAGATCGAGTCGTTCTAAAACTGTGATGCTCAGAGCTGTTTCCAAGGTGTTTACTCTTCCACCACCGAGTGAAAGCACTATTCCATAGGAGCTGGCGCAGTAGAGAAAGATGATTGCTGAGGAAGACCTGATTGAACCAGCCAACTGAGGAAGCACCACCGTGAATAGTGTTCTAACTCGCCCAGCGCCACTTAGCTCAGCTTCTTCTTCAGTCTGCTCGGTTATGTTTTGCCACTGCGAACCAACTGTCCTAACTACTACGGCAAAATTTGCAAACAGATTAGCCACCAAGATTGCAAAGACTGGGTCGAAACCGCCAAACGGACGGGACATTTCTATTACTGCCATCGCAACAACAAGGCTTGGCAGCATAAATGGCACTGTAATTACAGAGCGAATTAGGCTCGCCCCGCTAAAGGATCTTCTATAAAGAATGTATGCGGCAGGCAGCCCCAGTATTAGAGCAATCAAGGTGGAGATGGCTGCCTGCCAGATGGTAAACCAGAAAACCGGCCAGATACCAATTTCATTTGGATCTATTTGAAGCAGGTGCCCGTCAAATCCCAAACGTAATACTGAAATTAGTGGGAAGTAGAAGGCGATCCCCATAAACGCTAAGGGGATTAGCCAGAGTAGTTTTTGGTTACGGGGCAACTTCAAAAATCCGGTTGAAATCAGCTAACCAGGAATCTCTATTTGCAGTGATATCCAAATCAGAGCCAACGGAAGATTTTGCCGGTGTTGCGTTGTTCTGCCATGCATAGGCAGCTTCACAGCAGAATTGATTGGATATACATACATACTTTCAGGAAGGCTCTTCTGAAAGTCTTCACCCAGGAGAAATTGGATAAGGGCTTGAGCTCCTGAAGAGTTCTTACTGTTTTTCAAAACTGCGGCATATTCGGTTTGTCTAAAACAGTCATCTAAGAGCGCCTTAGTTTTAGGTTTACCATTTTCATCCACCTCATAAGCCGGTGAGGAAGAGTAGGAGAGGACGATCGGGTATTTACCTTTACCTGCCGAGCCTGAGAAATCTGTGTAGTAGGCATCTTCCCAACTAGCCGCTACCTTCACACCGTTATCTCTGAGTTTTTTCCACCACGCATTTACATCTTGGGCATTGAAGTAGCCGTGCGTTGATGAAAGGAAAGCTAAACCAGGAGATGAAGTGTTTGGATTTTCAATTACAGTTAGGTTTTTGTATTTTGGTAAAACTAAATCCTTCCAGTGTTTAGGAATCTCTAGAGAATTTTCTTCAAAGTAGTTGATGTCCACATTGAAGCAAACGTCAGCGTAATCAATAGCTTTGAAATCACCTTCGATAATTTCATTCTTGATTGCAACCGGTGAAAATGTGTTGTCGATGCCATAAACCACATCACCAATGGGTGAATCTTTAGTCAGCACCAACTTGGTAGTCATTGCACCAACATCACCTGCTTTTACAACTTTTAGATTGTAGCCAGAGGATTTTTCAAACTGTTTTACCAACTCATCACTCATCACAAATGAGTCGTGTGTTACTAAAGTCAGATCTTTAGTTTGTGCGGTGCAACCAGTTAGCGTCAGGGCTAATAGTGCAAGAGCAATAATTCGTTTCATATTTCCTTCCTACGCTGGCATTACCCAGATCAGGTTTGACGGTTTTTGACTTTCCAAGTCTCATCTCAGTTCGGTTCACCGAACTCCCGTGTAGTTAAAGACTAATGGCCTAGACAATACTGTCTAGGCCATCAAATCGATTTAGTTAGTGCATCGATGCAGCAGCGTTTTCTGCTTTCTCCTGAACACCAGATTTAGTGCGAAACGCTAGTTCTTTTACGAACCAGGCCAGAGCGAAAGCAACAATAACCACTGCACTGGCCGATACAAATACGTTGGCCGCAGACTGGGCAAAGGCATCCTTGATCGGATTAGCCAGCTCAGGGCTAGCGGTTTTTAGGAACGATGAATCGTATTGAATCATGGCACCCAAATCCTGAGACTGCGTGAATGCAGCATTTTTAGGATCACTCAGTAAGGCTGGGTTAGCCCTAATGGCAGCCTGGATAGCCTTAGCAATGTCTGATCCTTTGTCGGCCAGCGTGTTGAACAGGATGGACAGGAAGATAGCAACACCTAGCGTTCCACCCATCTGGCGGAAGAAGGTTGAGGAACTTGTAGCAACTCCGATGTCTTTAGCCTCAACTGCATTTTGTGATGCGATGGTGAGGGTTTGCATCATTTGACCCAATCCCAGGCCCATCAAAACCATTCCGATAGATATTTGCCAAATCTGCCACTGATAGCTCAGGGTTGCTAAATACACATATGCAATTGCCATGCAGGCGGTTCCACAAATCATAAAGATTTTGTATTTACCGGTATTACTTGTAATTCGACCGCTAACGATTGAAGCACTCATCATACCCATCACCATTGGAATCATCAGATAGCCAGCTT
>JBJTHM010000074.1:0-14540 GCA_046094465.1 Rhodoluna sp.
GTATTAGCCGAGTTGATTCGTCTTGAAGCCAAGAACCTGATTTATGTTGCCTGTGACCCAGTTGCCCTGGCTAGGGATCTCGGCCAGCTGATACCGGCTGGATACAAAATCGATAACATACGCAGCTTTGACCTATTCCCACACACCCACCACTTCGAAACTGTGGTTAGTCTGGTTCGGTGAGCAAAATAACAGAAACTGTAAAGCCAATCACTGTGGCCATAGTGGATGATCACGAGGCCATCAGGCTGGGCTTTTCTGGGGCCTGCCAGAATTTCGGATTCAAGTTGCTGGCTCAAGCGGCAACGATACCTGAACTAATGTCTCAATTGAAAACCAAGCCTAAAGTTGTTGTCCTCGATCTGTCTTTAGCTGATGGCTCATCAGCTGGGCAGAATGTTAGAACTTTGATAGAACAGGGAATCAAAGTTCTCATCTACTCAATCGCAGATAGAAAAGCACAAATAAGGCAAGCGCTGTCTGAAGGTGCTTCTGCATTGGTGACAAAAAATCAGGACATGAAAGAACTGTTCAAATGCATCGAACTTGTGGCTAATGACATCGAGGTAAACACCTCTGAGACACTTGCAGCAATCGATAATGATCAAGAGTTCAAAGCGAAACTGACCGAACGGGAACTTGAAGTTCTAAGGATGTATGCATCGGGAATGAGTCTCAAGCAAGTTGCCTATGCTTTGGAACTGAGTAAATATACCGTCAAAGAACACATCGATCGGGTTAGAGCTAAGTATTCACAAGCCGGGCGACCAGCTCCTGGAAAACCAGAATTGCTGATGCGTCTAATCGAAGATGGCCTGATGGGGGATGATCTAATCTGATGGAGAACGCTAGATCTACCTTCGCTACCACAAGAGTTAATCGACTAATTGGTAGAGCGTTTTCTGCTGCAGCACTTTTACTAACCGCAGAGAGCACCTTGAACTTTTTGGGTCAACTCCAGTATCTCAACGACACCATTGCTTGGATTGTGGCGGCTGGACTGTGGAGCACGACATTAGTTTTCACATACAGTTACTGGTTCGGTCAGGCCAAACCCGTCTACTTAAGAATCCATGCACTTTATGCTTTTGGCCTGGTTTTGCTTTGGCCGATCCTAATCAATGCCAAGTTGCCGCAGGATGGAAGTTTCAATCCTTGGATCTGGTGGGCGGTTGATACGGCTTGGATTGCAGCCGCACTTAGTTTCAAGACTCGCTGGACCATTCTTTATTTCTTCGGAGTAAATCTGATTATTCAGATAATTTTTTCAACGCCATTCGGTGGTTCTCACAGCCAGTCCGCTTTAGTTACCGATTATCTATACACCTTGCTAACCAATGGCACCGCATCGGTTATAGCTCTTCTTCTTCGGGCAGCAGCGGAACGCACAGATGACGCTAATGCCGAAGCAATCGAATCACGGGTGCTAGAAGCTAAAGCAGAGGCAAGGGCTAAAGAGCAACAGCGTTTGGATGCGCTGGTTCATGATCGGGTGCTCACTGCATTGATTAGTGCTGCAAACGCTTCAAACCCAGTCGAGGTGAAAGCTGCTTCAGATTTGGCTAATTCGGCTTTGGAAAAACTAGCCGAGGTTGAAAAAGGTGAGCCAACTGGACCAATCTATGTTGAAGACCTTTTCGATTCCATAGTTTCTGCCAGCAGGAGATTAGATCCGGGTCTGGAAGCCAGCATCACCGAGCAATCAAATTGGCCGCTGAGTCAGGAAGTTGGAACGGCACTCACTGAGGCAACACTCCAAGCGATTCAGAATTCGATGTTCCATGCTGGCCCCAAAGCCAAGCGAGAGCTTTTCCTCAAATCAGTTGATGATGAACTGAAGATTGTGATCAGGGATAACGGTAAAGGCTTTAGGCCAAGCCGTATTCCTAAAGGAAGGTTGGGCATCAAGATTTCTATTGTTGCTCGGGTTGAGGCAGTTGGTGGAAAAGTCCACATCGCTTCACAGCCGGGCCAAGGTGCAACAGTGGTTTTAGAGTGGGTGAAAGCATGATTGCAATTAGAAGGTGGGCGGCTGCCGGAATTCCTTTTATTTATCTGCTCTATTTACCCATTCAATCGCTACTGGTTCCAAATCCATTGAATAGACCAATTGAATTAGCTGCCCTAACTATTTACCTCTTGGTGGGAACTCCAACTCTGCTACTTTTTTCAGGAATCAGAATTCCATTCTGGTTGGCTCTGATAAACCTAGTGGCGTCCATAATTCTGCCAAGTCTCGTTATCTTGCAAAGAGACGTTAGCGCTACCGATCGAATCGGTGGTTGGGTAGTGATGGGCACAGCCGTGATTCTAACTGCGACCGCAGTTAGGCAACATCCACGGCTAGCTGTGATTGGTCTTGCTTCCTTAGTATTTCAAATCGTCTTCAAATATGGGCCGGTGGCTTTGTTCAGCATGGGTCTAGTCGGCGCAATTGTTTTTGTGCTTGCAGGTTTGGGAGTGTCCGGGGGAATTAGACGAGCCAACCTTGAAGCAGAGCGTTACCTAGAAGAGCAAACCAAAGCACTGGCTGGTGTCGCGGCCATCGAAGCAGCACAGGAGGCTAGAGCCAACCGCCTGCAAGAAGTTTTGGGAAGTGCGATTCCAGCCCTGCAGCAAATCAGAGGCATGTCCGACCCGCTAAGCGATTCGCAAAAAGATCAAATAAATATTTTGGAACTTTCACTTCGCGATGAACTTCGTGGCAAGGGCCTAATGACTCCACAGATGAAATCTGCGGTGACAAAGCTCAGACAAAGAGGCGTCGAAGTTTCTGTGCTGGATGAAGGTGGCATGGATGATTTGACAGAAAAAGAAAAAGATACACTTTTGGCCCAAGTAATTGAAGCTATTAGAGACGTAAGCCAAGGACGCATCACCATTAGGTCACCCAAAGGCGAAAGTTTTAGGTTGACAGTGGTGGCTACAGTTTCAGGGCAAGCAGCACCGATGGTGAATCTTAGGTTTTAAACCCCAACGGGCCTAAAAGGTTGTTTACCAACCCTTCGGCCCGTCCCCAAGGTTATGAACTGAGTAAATCCCCTTTAGCCTTCATTAGTTCATCGATGGAACTAAATTAAGCTCCTTCCAAACAAATCTCCTGCATTTGAAGGCTTCGAATCAGTCCCCACTTTGGGGGACAAAAAAGTGTCCCCCCAATTTGGAGGGACACTTTAGATTTTTGTGAATTAGCCCAGAAGAGCTTTCTCCAGAGTATCTAACCCAATGCTGCCTAGGTTTAGAGCCTTCATGTGGAACTCTTTGATGTTGAAGTTTGCTCCCTGGCGAGCCTTGTATTCGTCACGAATCTGCTCCCAGATACGCTGTCCGATCTTGTATGAAGGTGCCTGACCTGGCCAACCGAAGTAACGGTGGACCTCAAAGTTTACGACCTGGTCGGACATGTTTACGTTCTTGCGCATAAAGGCTAGAGCGTAGTCAAAGGCCCACTTACCGGTTCCTTCTAGGTTTGGCTTACCAAGGTGAACTCCCAGGTCCAAAACCACACGGGCAGCACGCATGCGCTGACCGTCGAGCATGCCTAGTCGGTCACCTGGATCATCAAGGAAGCCAAGTTCCTGCATTAAGCGCTCTGCATAGAGAGCCCAGCCTTCACCGTGACCTGAAGACCACGATGCCAATCTGCGCCATGAGTTCAGATCCTTCTTGTTGTATACCTTCTGACCAATCTGCAGGTGGTGCCCTGGCACACCCTCGTGGTAAACAGTTGTGGTTTCACGCCAGGTGTTGAATTCGGTAACTCCAACTGGCACTGACCACCACATTCTTCCCGGTCTAGAGAAATCATCGGTAGGCGAGGTGTAGTAGATACCACCGTGCTGGGTTGGTGCAATCATGCACTCAAGTTTGGTTAGCTCCGGTGCAATGTCGAAGTGGGTACCACTCAATTTTTGAATAGCAGCATCACTAAGTTTTTGCATCCAAGCCTGCAACTCGTCAGTGCCGTGTAACTTACGCTTTGGATCTGCATCCAAAACAGCGATTGCTTCCTCAACGGTTGCACCAGGCTTGATTTCGTTAGCGACTGCATTTTGCTCAGCAATAACTCTGGCAAGTTCTTCCTTACCCCACTCGTAGGTTTCATCAAGGTCAACTCGCTTACCCAAGAATCTTGCCGAAAGCAGAGCATATCTTTCACGGCCAATGGCATCTTCTTTGTTTCCAGCAGGAAGTAACTCTTCCTTGAAGAAACTAGCCATCTTTCCATAGCCAGCGGTGGCTACTTCGGCGGCTTCGATGAGTTCTTTTTTGAGCGAATCAGAAAGCTCACCCTCTGTTGCTTTCGCATTGGTTGCGAATTTTCTGAAGAAGCCATCTGGAGTTAGCAGCTGCTCGGCCTGCTCGATAGCGATCTTGACCTGACGAACAGCTGGAGTGTCGTTGTGTTTGATACCTTCACGCAGTGTTGCGATGTATCCGTCAACTGCACCCTCAACTGCGCGCATACGCTTGGCAAGGTTTTCCCAGTTCTCTACTGTTGCGGTTGGCGAAAGATCAAAGATGTCTCTTATTCCTTGAGCCGGCGATGCAATTGGATTTAGGTCGCGACGCCACAGTCCCGACTGATAAATCTCATCACTCAATTTTAGGGTTGAGGTCATGGCCATCTTGGTGACCTTGTCGACCTCATCGGCAACCTCGGTTGCCTCGACCTTGGCTAGCATCTCTTTTTCGAGACGATTGTATTCAGCCGCGGCCTCTGGGCTGGTGTCTTCTAGACGATCCTCGCCAACTTTGAAACCGGCATAGGTAGCAAAGTCGGGGGAGAGTTCAACTAGTTTCTTAACCCACTCTTCAGCTAGAAGATCTAGCTTGGATTGTTCGCGTGACATTGATGTCCTTTCAGACTAGATAGATATGCTCAAATCTAGTCCTTCTTTGGACTCTCTGTTTACTCCAGTCCAGCTCTAAAGGCCGACTGCCACTGCCCGTGGCCCGGTCGCAAATCCCCCCGAAGCTGAGAGGCATTTCTGGACCATGATGAGGATCTAGCCGGCGCTTGAGCCTTCATTTTTAGAGCCTGCTGCCTGTGTGTAGCCTCAAGGATTGCGATAACAGCGGCTAACTCCTCTGGGCTGGGGTTACCAGAGACCACCTTGATGAGCTTGTCTAGTGATTCACTCATTAAAGTGGAATGTTTCCGTGCTTCTTTGGTGGTCTGGCAGCTCGCTTTGTTCTGAGTGCAGCTAGTGCCTTGATGACGCTGATTCTGGTAGCTGCCGGCTCGATGATGCCATCCAGTTCTCCACGTTCTGCTGCAAGATACGGACTTGCAACGTTGTATGTGTATTCAGCAGCCAACTGGGCTCTAACTTCGTTGACATTCTTCCCAGCTTCCTCAGCTTCCTTAATCTTGTCGCGGAAGAGAATGTTCACCGCTCCCTGACCACCCATAACTGCAATCTCTGCAGTTGGCCAGGCAAGGTTGATGTCGGCTCCGAGCTGTTTGGAACCCATAACGATGTATGCGCCTCCATATGCCTTTCGAGTGATTACTGTGACCAGAGGAACTGTTGCTTCAGCATATGCATAGAGAAGTTTTGCTCCACGTCGAATAAATCCAGCCCACTCCTGATCTGTGCCCGGTAGATAACCTGGCACATCAACGAGCGTTAGAACAGGAATAGAGAATGCGTCGGCGAAGCGAACAAATCTGGCTGCTTTTTCTGCTGCATCGATATTTAGCGTTCCAGCAATCTGGCTGGGTTGGTTGGCAATAATTGCAATCGACTGGCCCGCCACTCTTGCAAAACCAATAATGATGTTTGGTGCAAACAACGGTTGCACTTCAAGAAATTCGCCATCATCAACAATTGATTCAATCACTTGAATCATTGAGTAAGGCTGGCTTGGTGAATCGGGAATAATGCTGTTCAGAACTTGATCTGCTTCGGTGATTTCCATTGGAGAATCAGTTTCAAAAATAACCGTCTCGCTCAGATTATTTTCTGGAAGGTAGCTTAGAAGTGATTTTGCGTAATCCAATGCATCTTCTTCATCGGATGCAAGATGGTGCGCAACTCCAGAAGTTTGGTTATGAGCAAGAGCCCCACCGAGTGCTTCCATCTCAACTTGCTCGCCAGTAACAGCCTTGATTACGTCAGGGCCGGTGACAAACATGTTTGAAGTTTGATCAACCATGATGACAAAGTCGGTTAGTGCAGGACCATAAACAGCACCACCGGCGGCCGGTCCCATAATGATAGAAATCTGTGGAATTACACCGGATGCCATTGTGTGACGTTTGAAGATTTCACCATATTTACCTAGAGCCACTACGCCTTCTTGAATGCGAGCGCCGCCCGAATCCAAAATTCCAATTAGTGGAACGCCTGTTGCGATAGCTAGGTCCATAATCTTGATGATTTTGTTTCCAGCAGCTTCACCCAGAGAGCCACCAAATATTGTGAAGTCTTGGGAGAACAGGGCGACCTGACGTCCACCGATGGTGCCAACTCCAGTGACAACCGAGTCTCCATAAGGGCGATTCTTATCCATGCCGAAAGCAGTTGAGCGGTGTCTGACAAACTCGTCCATCTCTACAAAAGAATCTGGATCCACTAGCAGTTCGATTCTTTCCCGAGCGGTCTTTTTACCTTTGGCATGCTGCTTTGCAATTGCGGCTTCACCAGAGGCGTAAACGGCTTCATGATAACGATTGCGAAGATCATCAATCTTGCCTGCGGTTGTGGACAGGTCTGGTTTTGGTTTCTCACTCACAGCTTTATCTCCAATACTTCAAAGGCTCACTGCAACTCTATCCAAGAGGTGTCGGTTGGAGGGTCTAACCTATTGGCTATGGAGTTAACAACTAGTCGAGAATTTGCCTCGAGACTTGAATATCTGCCAGAAATTGGCTCAACTAATACCTATTTATTGCAGCAGGCTAAAGATTCAGTAGATTGGCCTGATTTTTCAGTAGTGGTCACAGACAACCAGACGGCTGGGCGGGGAAGAATGGACCGAGTTTGGGTGGCGCAGCCAGGTTCGGCCTTGGCAGTTTCAGTGCTGCTTAGACCGGTTGAATATGGAATTACAAGTTATGGCTGGCTACCACTAGCTGCTGGTTTGGCTATGAGAAATGCTGTGGCAACGCTTCTGCATGATGCTGAGGTTAGCCTCAAGTGGCCGAATGATGTGTTGGTCGACGGCGAAAAAATTTCTGGGATATTAGCCGAGGTGATTGAAGACGGTTCGGCCGTAGTTATAGGTGCGGGATTAAATTTGCTTCAGACCAAAGCGGAGTTACCGATACCAACCGCGACATCGCTGGCACTTCATGGAGTATCTGGTTTCACACTTGACGATATTCTTGTTCGTTATTTGGCGGCATTCAGGGGGATATATGAAAACTTCAATTCCAATCTGGGTGATCCAGAGGCTTCGGGACTGCGGCTAGAAGTTATCGAAGCAAGCTCAACAATTGGCAGTAAGGTCTCTGTGCAATTACCTGACGAGTCAATTTTTGAAGGCAAAGCGGTTGGGTTGGATAATCAAGGGAGACTGCTAATAGCTATGGCTGACCCTCTTGAGATTCGCGCTGTTGCCGCTGGAGACATCACCCACCTGCGACAATAGAAGAGTGTCTAATACATTCAACGAGCAAAAGTATTCGGTAGTTAGACGAAATCAATCTTCGTTAATCCTTCCGCTAGTTGTCCTTGCTTTAGCTTGTGCCGCATACTTTTTCTTTGCACCTAAACTGACCGATTCAGTTCAACAGCAAATCTTGGTTGGAGTTGTAGCGCTAGTTGTATTCTTTTTTTGGCTGCTACCTTCCATCCGACTTTTGACCAACAGGTATGAGCTAACCAGCAATCGAGTGATTTCAAGATCTGGGCTCTTTGGGACTCGAGTCAGCGAAATAGCCTGGGGGGAAGTAACAGGAGTGAGTATCTCTCGAGGGTTCCTAGCCTGGCTAAACCGTTCTGGAAATATCAATCTGCATCGAGAGTTTGGGGCTGATTTCGTCCTCAAAGGTGTGCCGAGGGCTAAACGGCTAAGTCGTGAGATAGAAACTTTTTTAGCTCGACGAACCGGCATGGGACAATAAATCGTGGCTAAAACTATCGGAGTAATTGGTGGCGGGCAGTTGGCTCGCATGATGGTAACTCCTGCCCAGCAACTGGGAATTAATCTAAGAGTCTTAGCCGAAACAGAAGACGCTTCGGCTCGGATAGCTGCTTCCGTGGTGGGTGACTATAGGGATTTAGCTACAGTATCGGATTTTGCCAAAACTGTTGATGTTATAACTTTCGATCACGAGCACGTGCCGTTGGAAATTCTTGAAGTTCTAGAAGCTCAAGGCCATGACATACAGCCGTCACCTTCGGCTCTAAGATTTGCTCAAAACAAATTGGCCATGAGACAACGTCTGACCGAATTGGGACTACCCGTGCCGAATTGGGCTGAGGTGAAAAGCGCTGAAGAGATTGAAAAGTTCCTGAGTAATTTTGGCCCCGAAGCAATCCTGAAAACTCCTACCGGTGGATACGACGGTAAGGGAGTCATGGTTATCAGTGACCCGGAGCAGGCTAAGCCTTGGTTCGAGAAGTTTGAAGTTTTGCTCATTGAAGAAAAAGTTGCTTTTGTTCGAGAGTTAGCTCAACTGTCAGCTAGAAACATTTCTGGCGAATGGTTAGCCTGGCCGGTGGTTGAGACAATACAGAGAAACGGTGTCTGTAGCGAAGTGCATTCTCCAGCTAAGAATGCAGATGAGAAAAAGGCTGCAGAGCTTGCAAGACAGATTGCCGAGGGGCTAGGAGTAACCGGTGTTTTAGCCGTTGAAATGTTTGAGACTTCAGATGGAAAATTGCTGGTCAATGAGCTTGCAATGCGTCCACACAATTCTGGACATTTCACTATTGAGGGCTCTCGGACGAGCCAGTTTGAGCAACACCTTCGTGCAGTAAGTGATCTTCCGCTCGGGATTACCTCGGCCACCAAAGCTTATGCCGTGATGCTGAATCTTTTGGGCGTTGACGATTCAAATACATTTATTGAGCATTACCCTGTAGCGCTGCAAATTGTTGGAGCTCACATTCACACCTACGGCAAATCAGCGAGGCAGGGTCGAAAGATGGGTCACATTACCGCGCTATCGGACTCTTCCCTTGAGGATGCCAAAGAGATTGCGCAAAAGGCCAAGCAGGCGTTGCACGCCTAACCCGTTTTTTGGTGCAGTAAATCTAAAATTGGGGTGTATTGGAGATAAAGGAGAACCCATGTCCAAAGTGTTAGTTGGCGTTGTGATGGGTTCGGACAGCGACTGGTCTGTCATGAGTGATGCAGCGCAAGCGCTCAAAGAATTCGGGATCGATTACGAGGTTGAAGTTTTATCAGCCCATCGCACACCAGAGCGAATGATGGAATGGGGCAAGCAAGCCGCTTCTAGAGGAATCAGGGTGATTATTGCTGGTGCGGGAGGTGCCGCCCACCTACCGGGCATGATTGCTTCAGTGACAACCCTCCCTGTGATTGGTGTTCCTGTGAAACTAAAGAGCCTTGATGGCATGGATTCACTTCTATCAATAGTTCAGATGCCAGCGGGAATCCCTGTTGCAACAGTTTCAATCGATGGCGCTAGAAATGCTGGAATCTTGGCGGCAAGAATTATTGGCACGTTTGATGAGAAAGTTTCTAAAGCTCTAGCCGAGTTTAGTGATTCCCTAAAAGATCAAGTTGCTCAAAAGAACCAGAACCTTAAATCAAAGTTATGAAATCTGGTAGTTCCTCTGAAGACAATTTCACTCCCTTTAGAGATATAAGTAGAGCGAGTTCTAAGCAACTGGTTAAGAGAGCTTGGTGGATTATTGCTCTCAATTTTCTAATCCCTGGATCTGTTCAAGTCCTAGCAGGCAACAGAAAACTCGGTCGGATTGGAATCATCTTCACCTTTGGTTTCTGGATATTCATTCTGATCAGTTTGTTTTTAGCATTAGTCTCAAAAGTTGCGCTATTTACAATTCTTTTGAACCCTTACATTTCAGTCCCCCTAGGAATCTTGTTTATTGGCTACGCGGCCTTAATCGCTTTTTTCAGTTTTGATTCATTGCGGCTGATGAGCCTGATTAAGATTCAGTCGGGATCCAAACCATTGCTGTTAGTTTTTCTCCTAGTCACTGCAGTTGTGTCATCGTTTATAACCGGCACAATTGGTTCTTCAACACTCACAGCTTCACAATTTATTAGTGGAACTTTTATCAACTCTGGAAATCTAAAAGTTCACAAGGGCAGGTATAACATCCTGCTTCTAGGTGGAGACTCCGGGGCTAACCGATTTGGGTTGAGACCAGACAGTATCTCAGTGCTGTCAATAAGTGCTAAAACGGGTAATGCGGTCAACATTGGTTTACCGAGAAATCTCAGTCGCATTCAATTCAAAACTGGCACACCAATTCATAAGGTTTATCCTTATGGCTTCAATCATGATTGTGGCGGGCCATGTTTTTTGAATGCGGTATATAAATCGACCATCGATAATTACTCTTATTTGTATCCGAGCGCATTCAAATCTGGTTCAACCTCGGGTATAGAAGCCACCAAGGCTGCGGTGGAGTGGGTGACCGGTTTGGAAATTGACGCTTATGTGCTAATCAACATGAGAAGCTTTGTTGGTTTAGTTGATGCTCTCGGTGGTATTGAAGTGAATGTCAAAAAAGCTCTTCCGATTGGTGGGCAACAGGATTGCGTGGATGCCGATAACGAGCGGGGTTCAATCTGTCCTGATGCTATGGGTTGGATTGAAAAAGGCAAGCAGCACATGGACGGGCGCACCGCACTCTGGTATGCCAGGTCAAGGCACAATACCAATGACTACGATCGAATGCGCAGACAGCGTGAAGTCGAAAACATCGTGCTCAAGAAAATTGATTTGCCGACTCTGATGTTTAGATTTGGAGCGATTGCTGGAGCAAGCGCGAAACTTATTCGAACCGACATCCCAGCAGGTGATGTTCCGACCTTGATGGATTTAGCTTTTCGGGCTAAGGCAAAGGGATTGAAGAGTTTGCAGTTGAGTTATCCAACCATTCAGGCTGATAATCCAGACTTTTGGTTGATGAGGCACCTTATTGCCCAGAAACTTAGAAAGTATAACTAAGCCTTCTCACAGTTTCGCAGAGCCCGTTTTCAGGGTTCAAAAGTTAGTCTGATTTTATGAAAAAGATTACGTTTTTTGCCTCAGCTCTATTACTTCTGGGGGTCCTGTCTGGCTGCACCCTCCTTTATCCAAACTGGGGTAAACCAACTGACAGCCCTAAGCCAACTGACACACAGACGCCGGGCCCTACCGAAACTAAAACAGAGACGCCAAAGCCTAAGCCCACTGACAAGGCAAAAGCTGATGTTGAAATTATGGATGCCTATGCCGATACGCCGAACGGTGTTCTAGTGGTGATTGCACAGGTGACAAACTTTAGTGAAGACGGGGGAACTTGCAAGGCAACTTTTAATGGCGGCGGAAAGACCGTTTCACTAACTGGAAGTGCCGAGTCAAATGCATCTAACACTCAGTGTCGACCTATTGAGATTCCGCTGGGTGGTCTTCCTAAGGGTGCTGGAGTGGTGAGCGTTACTTACGAATCGACAGCTAAATACGGTGTTTCTACCTCCTTCGCGGTAACTATAGAGTGAAACGCTTCAGGGGTACCAGACTGACAGGTCTAGCGCTGACGGCGCTATTGACCTTGGTTGGGCTAACCCCTGTTTCACCGAGTCAGGCTTTGGATGGCAGCAAGTTTGATCCGGGGTTGATAATCAGCGACAGTGTATTTTTTGACTTCGGTTCGATGACAGCTGATGAAATTCAGCGTTTTTTGGAATCTCAGGTGCCGGTTTGTAAATCGGGTAGTGATGGGATGCCCTGTCTAAGAAACTACAAGACTGATACGCCTGAGAAATCAGCAGACCCCGGTAAATGCGCTTACATGCCAGCGCAAAAGAATATTTCCGCTGCCCAGATTATTTACAACATTTCCAGAGCCTGTGGCATAAACCCGAGAGTTTTACTGGTTACCCTTCAAAAGGAACAGGGTTTAGTGCAGTCAGCAATTCCTTCACCTTATATGTATCGAGCGGCGATGGGCTATGGTTGCCCAGATAATGATCCAGCAATCTGTGGCAAGGTTTGGGTGGGCCTTTTTAACCAGCTCTACAAAGCGGCTGGACAGTTTCAGTGGTATGGCGATCCAAATGGTTCTTTCACTTATTTACGACCTGGTCGAACTGTCTCAATTGCATACAACGAAGTTGCTAGCAAAAACTGTGGCCGTAAGACTTTCTTGTTAAAAAGCCAGGCAACAGCGAATCTCTATTACTACACCCCATACACACCTAATGATGCGGCTTTGAAAAACCTAAGAGGTTTGGGGGACAGGTGTTCTGCTTACGGTAACAGAAATTTCTGGCGTTTTTACTGGGACTGGTTTGGTTCACCGATTGGCGGTGGATTCTTACTTAAGAGCTCCACCAGTGACCCCTACTTTATCTCTAATGATGTTAAGTACCCGCTGGCCGATCCAAGCCTCGTCGATGCTCTAAAACCGCTTGGACCACTCGGCGAGATTTCCCAAGATTATTTGGATTCCTTCCCAACCGGGATACCAATGACTCGAATAATTAAATCGCCAGCAGTGAATGGAACTAGCGCTTTCTATTTTGTAAGTTCAGGTAAGAAATATTTTCTATCAAGCTGTGATCAGGCGACAAACTTTGGACTTGATTGCACCAAGGCGGTTGAACTTACCAGAGTGCAGTTAGATGCTCTACCCACTGGCCAATTTAGGCCAGACATTACAGCGGTAGCGAAGTCAGCGGCGGTAGCACCAGCAACTCCTTCCTACTTCATGGTTACTGGGAGTAAGAAATATCCGCTTGATTGTGCCAAGGCGGCAAATCTTGGTTTCGATTGCACGAAAGCTACTGAATACACTCAGGCGCAGTTAGATGCCCTAAGCACTGTTAGGTTATCCAACGCCCAGCTAGGAATCTCAGCTGCTCTGCAGATTGGTGAAGGTAGAAGAGTAGTTATCAAAGATGGCCTTAAGCGCGAAGTGCTAGATGATTTCTCTCTCTCAGACGCTCAGATTCCTCTGCTAGCGCCGTCGCCACTGTCACTGACCGATTTTGCATATTTGCCTTGGGGTCCTCCAATTGCAGCAGATGGCTCAATGTTCTTAAATCGTGCAACCACAAAGGATGGGGTATACATAGGGGGAACCTTTTATGAAATTGACCCAGAAACCAAAAAGGACATAGATTTTTCCAACTGGTTTCGTAAGTCTTCAGGAAGCCTAGGAGCGGATGGGCTGAGCAAGGTTGTAAGTGCAACTGCCATCAAGTCACTGATCAGTGATGACTCAGAACTCATCTGGGTGCTGACCAAGACCGGAAGGTTGAAAGTTGAAGACCGCTCCAGCTGGATATCCAGCGCCGTTGCCCTACCAGATGCCCTAGTTCAGAAAATTCCAATCCAGATGGGAACACTAACCGGCTTCGATTATGTTAGAGCCTCGGGGCAGAAAACTATTTTCAGATTCAAGGATGGTTTGTTGCGAGCCACCTTCAATGAATCGGATAGAAGCATCCTGGGCCAGGGGATGGCAAACACCGAAGTTCTTTCGCTAAGTCCAAGTGCTTTGAATTTGATTCCCAAGGGTGTAATGGTATTTCCTGCTGGATTAGTAGTTAGGAATCGACTAACCAAAATCACCGGAGTTATAGACGGCAACACCCGCCTGGTTACCTTTGGAGCAAACTCTGCGAAATTGGCTCTCCCTGAAGCTAGAGCGCTTAGTAATTTGCAGCTCTCGGGTTATCCTGACCAAGAGGTTTTGAATCCTTTCAAAGTTTCTTGTGCGGGGCAGATTTATATTGCGGCGAATTCTCTGCTTTATGAAACTAATGCAACTGCAGCTAAGGAATACCCAGGTCGAGCCACTCAGCTGAGCGATCCGGTTTGCGCTCAGTTAACGATTATCAATGAAAGCTTCGGAAGGTATTTTGGGGTCAAAACCAAAGACCCAGTTACCGGTAAGACTCTCCTGCGCGCATACAAAGTTAAGGCTGGTAAGAAACTTCCATTCAAAACCCTCAAGGATTACAAAAAAGACAACATTGCTGATCCTCCGCTTATCTGGGTGGATCAGGCCTTTGCCGATAATTTTGTTTCAGGCTCAGAAATCAGTTTGGGTGGGCAGGACCAGTCACCAGATCCAGACCCAGCTCCCAAGCCGAAGACCTACACAATTGTTGCTGGTGATTCACTAACCTCAATTGCAACGAGATTTGGCACAACTGTCACAAAGTTGATGGCGCTAAATAACATTGTCAATGCTGATCGAATCAGAATTGGCCAGGTCCTGCGGCTACCGTAATTTCACACGAGTGATTGGTTGTTTCCTGAGTTTCTCGAGTTGTTCAATTTTTCTAGTCTTGGTGTTCTCTTCTAGGAGCTCTTCTGGCTCGTGAGATTTAACCGCAAAGATTATCAACATCAGCATTGCTGATTGAATTAGCAG
>JBJTHM010000075.1:0-14804 GCA_046094465.1 Rhodoluna sp.
CCCGAGTGCTTTCAGAGCGCCCGCTATATCGCTGACTGGAAAAGTGAACGTCGGTGAAAGACTGACTGCAGTAGTTACAGCCTCGAACATTCAGAGCTTCAAGTACCAGTGGTACCGGTATCTGGCACCCAGTTACCAAACAGCTGTTAAGGTTCCTCAAGCTGAGAAAGTCAGCTTTGATCTAGCTGCTAGTGAGATTGATCGAATGATTGCCATTGGCGTAACGCTAGAAAAATGGGGTGCTATTTCACAGGAGTATTTATCTAATCCCAGTAGCAAGGTTGGTGGTCAACTGAGGCTATTACTCACTCCAACTCCTGCTATGTCGGGTAAGTACAAGGTTGGTTCTCTACTAAGTGTGCGAGCAGGCCGTTGGGAGACTGGAGTGCAGCTGAGCTATCAGTGGTTTAGGGGTAACATTCCAATCAAAGGAGCGAAGTTACCAACTTACCGACTAGTTGCTTCGGATGTTGGGAAACAAATTAGCGTCGCTGTTACCGGTTTGAAGACGGGTCTACCAAAGGCGACTATTAAATCACCTAAGTCAACAAAAATTGTTCGTTAGATCACTACCGAGGATCCAACTAGCAATCCGATTAGGTAAGTAACGATCATTGTTAGAGAACTAACAAAGACGTTTCTTAGGATTCCACGGTATGGTTTTGCGCCACCTAGTTTCGCCCCCACAAAACCAGTTAGCACCAAAGCGAACAATACCGACGCTACAGTCAGTGGAATTCTTATTTCAACCCATGGACCGGACACCGCAAGTAGTGGCAAAAGACCTCCTGCGGCAAATGCTATGAACGACGAAAGCGCTGCTTGAGTCGGGCTAACGTGATGCTCTGAGTCGATGCCCAGCTCGGCCTCAGCATGAGCTTTTAGCGCGTTCTTCGCCGTCAGTTCCTCGGCTACTTTCATGGCAAGGGTTGGCGACATGCCCTTTTGTTCGTAGAACCAGGCCAGTTCTCGCAGTTCACCATCAGGGTCTTCTTTTAACTCATGTCGCTCGAGGGCTAACGCAGCCTTTTCGCTATCTCGCTGGGCACTGACCGAAGTGTATTCACCACCAGCCATTGAAATTGATCCAGCAACAACTGCCGCGGTGCCTGCTAGCAATATCGTTCCGGTGCTAACACCTGGTGATGCTGCGACCCCTAGAACAAGGCCAGAGGTCGACATTATGCCATCATTCGCACCAAGTACTCCAGCTCTAAGCCAGTTGAGACGTGCTGCCATCTGGTTTCGCTTGAATTCGGAGGAAGCAATTACGGCATCGATAACTTGGTCATTTGGCTTAGTCATGAAATTAGCAAACACCAAAAAGCAAACATTTCATAGCAAGGTTTCCCTAAGTGTCGTGAAATACTATTTGGAGGTAATCAGGAGCACAAATTGAATGAATCAGCTGCAAGAGTAGTCGTTGATGGGGTCGCGCACTCCTTAGCGGAGGATGCGACAGGTTTCACACTCTTTTCTGACAAATCAATTGTCGCCATGCGAGTGAATGGCCAGCTAAAGGATTTGGCAAGCCTAGTTCAAGCTGGAGATGAGATTGAATCTGTAACGATTCAGTCTCCAGAGGGATTAGACATTCTTAGGCATTCAACAGCACACGTGTTAGCCCAGGCCGTTCAGAGACTAAACCCGGAAGCGAAACTAGGTGTTGGACCTCCCATAAAAGACGGTTTCTACTACGATTTCGATGTAGCTGAGCCATTCACGCCGGAGGATCTTCGGAAGCTTGAAAAAGAAATGGAACGAATCATTCGTTCAGGACAACGATTCATGCGCAGGGTCCTCTCTGACGAGCTAGCTCACAAAGAACTTGTTAATGAACCATACAAGATTGAGTTAGTTGGTCTAAAAAGTGGCGAACTTGGCGAGGCGGCAGCCGAGGTTGGTGCTGGAGAGCTAAGCATCTATGACAACTACGATGTTTCTCAAGAAAAAGTAGTGTGGAAAGATTTATGTCGCGGCCCGCATCTTCCAAACACACGCATGATCGGACAAGGTTTTGCATTAACGCGAGTTGCTGCTGCTTATTGGCGAGGGAACGAGAAGAACAAACAGCTACAACGAATCTATGGCACAGCTTGGCCATCGAAAGAAGAGTTGAGACTTTACCAAACGCGACTCGAAGAAGCAGCCAAGCGCGATCATCGCAAACTTGGGGCAGAACTTGATTTGTTCTCTTTTCCGGAAGAGATTGGTTCTGGACTTGCAGTATTCCACCCGAAAGGCGGGATCATCAGAAAAGTTATGGAGGATTTCTCCAGGGAACAGCACGTGAAAAGCGGCTACGAGTTTGTCTACAGTCCACACATAACCAAGGCAAACCTTTTTGAGACATCCGGTCACCTCGAATGGTATGCCGAGGGTATGTTCCCTCCACTGAAGTTGGATGAAGAATTAGATGATTCTGGAAAGGTAAAGCGCCAGGGTCAGGATTACTATCTCAAACCTATGAACTGTCCCTTCCACTGTTTGATATACAAATCACAGTCCAGATCATATAGGGATCTTCCGTTACGACTTTTCGAGTTCGGAACAGTTTATAGGTATGAAAAGTCTGGAGTTTTGCACGGTATCACTCGAGCTAGAGGTTTTACACAGGACGACGCCCATTTATATGTTGCCAGAGAATCTATTGAGGCTGAACTAACTAACGTTCTGAACTTTGTACTAGACCTTCTCAGAGATTACGGTCTAACTGATTTTTATCTGGAACTTTCAACAAAGGAAGAGGGCAACCCAAAATTCGTTGGCAGCAATGAAATCTGGGATGAAGCAACTAAGACCTTGGAATCCGTTGCTTTGGAATCAGGACTTGAATTAATTCCAGATCCTGGAGGAGCCGCTTTCTACGGACCCAAGATTTCCGTGCAAGCACGTGATGCCATTGGACGTAGTTGGCAGATGTCAACGATTCAGCTCGACTTTAATCTGCCTGAGAGATTTGATCTTGAATACACCTCTAGTGATGGTTCAAAACAGAGACCTGTGATGATTCACAGAGCACTCTTTGGATCCATCGAGAGGTTCTTTGGAGTTCTAACTGAGCACTATGCAGGCGTTTTTCCGCCTTGGTTAGCACCTGTCCAAGTTGTTGGCATTCCTATCGCGGACGAATTTAGCGAGTATCTGCACGAAATAGCAAAAGATCTCCGAAGCCACGGGGTTCGCGTTCAGGTTGATGACAGTGACGAGCGCATGCAGAAAAAAATTAGGAATCACACTTTATTGAAAGTCCCATACATGCTAATCGCAGGGGCGGAGGACGTTTCTAAGAATGCGGTTTCTTTCAGATTTAGGGACGGCTCGCAGACTAATGGAATCCCAATCCATGCAGCCAAGGAAAGAATCCTTAGCGACATTCGCAATAGGACGCAGGTTTAGCCAGAGCGGGTCTTTGGTTCACAAGAGTGACTATGGGGCATTCAGGGTTTTTAGCAGACAGGCTAGAATGACCCTATGACTGAAAACAAAATCGAATCATCGACACCCCTTGTTAAACGTGGACTTGCAGAGATGCTAAAAGGCGGCGTCATTATGGACGTCGTTACAGCTGAACAAGCCAAAATTGCCGAGGACGCGGGAGCGGTGGCCGTGATGGCTTTAGAGCGTGTGCCGGCTGATATTAGAGCTCAAGGTGGCGTAGCCAGAATGAGCGACCCAGATTTGATTGATGGAATCATCGAGGCGGTTTCGATTCCAGTGATGGCAAAAGCCAGGATAGGGCACTTTGTTGAGGCTCAGATTTTAGAGTCACTTAGGGTTGACTACATCGATGAATCAGAAGTGCTTTCGCCTGCTGACTATGTCAATCACATTGATAAGTGGAAATTTAGCGTTCCTTTCGTCTGTGGCGCAACCAACCTCGGTGAGGCACTAAGAAGAATCACAGAAGGTGCAGCCATGATTCGTTCCAAGGGCGAAGCCGGAACTGGCGATGTGAGCGAGGCTACTAAGCACATTCGAACAATTCTCGGCGAGATCAGGGCCCTTGCTGCTAAGAGTGATGACGAGCTTTATGTAGCCGCCAAAGAACTTCAAGCCCCGTACCAGTTAGTGAAGGAAGTGGCGAGTACCGGGAAACTCCCAGTAGTTCTGTTCACTGCTGGAGGAGTTGCAACACCTGCTGACGCAGCGATGATGATGCAACTCGGAGCTGATGGGGTGTTTGTTGGTTCTGGAATCTTCAAATCTGGAAACCCTGCAGCAAGAGCGGCTGCAATCGTGAAGGCAACCACAAATTACGATGATCCAGACATTCTTGCCCAAGTGAGCCGAGGACTCGGAGAAGCAATGGTTGGCATCAACGTTGCAGATCTCCCAGCACCACACCGCTTGGCCGAACGCGGTTGGTAATACTTGGGACCAATTGGTGTACTTGCTCTGCAGGGTGATTTTAGAGAACATCTAGCAGTACTTAGTAGCCTTAGCGTGGCAACACGGGCAGTAAAGAAATCTTCTGACTTAGAAGGTCTCTCTGGTCTTGTTATCCCAGGGGGCGAGAGCACAGTTATTGATAAGCTTTCGCGGACCTTCGAACTAGCCAATCCCATAAGGAAGCTAATCCATGAGGGATTTCCGGTGTTTGGAACTTGCGCTGGGCTAATCATGCTTGCCGACAAAGTTGCTGATGGAATTGAGGGTCAACAGACCTTGGGAGGGCTAGATGTGCTGGTAAGACGAAATGCATTTGGCTCACAGGTAGATTCTTTCGAGGGAGATGTCTTATTTAATTCCGAGGTGCTACGAGTGGCTTTTATAAGGGCCCCTATTGTGGAACAAGTAGGCTCCAATGTCCAGGTGCTCAGTAGGCTTGCGAGCGGACAGATTGTTGCCGTGCGGCAAGGAAATCTTCTCGGCATTAGTTTTCACCCAGAAATAACTGGCGTGACTAAAGTGCACGAATACTTTGTTGATATGTGTACACAGGCGAACTTTCAAGAGACAAACTAAACTTCTGAGTGAAGAAACTAATTCAGGAGCATAATGTCAGGCCATTCCAAATGGGCAACAACGAAACATAAAAAAGCTGTCATTGATAGTCGTAGAGCGAAACTCTTCGCAAAGTTGATTAAGAACATTGAAGTAGCTGCGCGCATAGGGGGACCAGATTTAGACGGCAACCCGACACTTTATGATGCCGTTCAAAAAGGAAGAAAGTCTTCTCTGCCAAACGACAACATTGACCGAGCCATCAAAAGAGGTGCCGGTCTAGACGGAGGCGGAGTTGATTACCAGACAATCATGTATGAGGGCTATGGTCCCAACGGAGTAGCACTCTTGATCGAGTGCTTAACAGATAACAAGAACCGAGCGGCCGCAGATGTGCGATTAGCTGTTACTCGAAACGGTGGCACTATGGCAGACCCTGGATCAGTTTCCTACCAGTTCAGCCGGAAGGGCGTCATTGTTGTTGAGAAGAGTCCAAACACAACCGAAGATTCAATTCTTGAAGCTGTTCTCGAGGTAGGTATAGAAGACATCCAAGACCGAGGAGATCAATTTCTTATAACCACGGACCCAGCTCAGATGGTAGCAGTTCGTAGCGCACTTCAGGCCGGTGGGGTTGACTACGAGAGTGCGGACGTAGAGTTCGTATCTTCAATGCCCGTGCAGGTAGATTTGGAAACGGCCAAGAAAGTCATCAGCCTGATTGATGCCTTGGAAGATTCTGATGAAGTTCAAAATGTTTACTCCAATTTCGATATGTCCAAAGAAGTCGCCGATCAGCTTGAGGAAGAGTAGTTGGCAGAACTGGTTCTAGGCATAGATCCGGGACTTACTAGATGTGGCTTCGGTGTTGTATCTAGTGAGCGAGGCCGTGTAGTCAAGTTTGTTGAAGTTGGCGTGTTTACATCTGACGCAACAGACGACATCGATGCTCGACTCAAGCTGATAGGAGACGAGATCACACAATTACTCGACAGGGTGAAACCTAATCGCGTTGCTATCGAGCGTGTTTTCTCCCAATTGAATTTGAAGACCGTGGTGTCCGTTGCCAACATCTCAGGTGTAATCATCTACCTGTGTACTAAACGTGGAATCAAGATTGATTTCTACACACCAACCCAAGTTAAGGCTGCGGTTACTGGATCAGGTAAAGCAAATAAGGACCAAGTCGCAAAAATGGTCGTTAGATTGTTGAAGTTAAAGACCATTCCAAAACCCGCGGATGCAGCTGATGCACTCGCGATTGCAATCACCGGAGCCTGGCGAGCAGGAGAGCAAACTGGGCAAGAGTTAACAAAAGCACAGCAAAAATGGTTAGCGGCTGAGGCAGCGTCCAAGAAAAGACAGCGGTAACAGTTATTCTTGACTCGTGATTGTCCAATTGCGCGGCGAGTTGATTCGTAAAGACGCTAATACGCTTGTCTTAGATGTGAACGGTGTTGGCTACGGTATTTTAGCCACACCTAATACAGTCGAGTCTCTTGAGATTGGACAAAGTGTCACACTGCAAGTAAGTCAGATCTTTAGAGAAGATTCAGTCAGTCTGTTTGGCTTCTTGAATACAGAGCAGCGAGATCTTTTTGATCTCCTCTGCACCGTCAATGGTGTTGGTCCGAAATCTGCTCTGGCAATTTTGAGCCGACTTGGAGTTCAAGGAGTTATGAATGCAGTAGCTGCTGCTGATGATGAGATGTTTAGATCCGTAAACGGAGTGGGTCCCAAGACAGCAAAACTCATCGTGTTATCGCTATCTGGAAAGTTGCTTGTTGACACGCCCTCTGATAGATCCGAAACAGATGCGAATGTAGTCCAGGCCCTCATAAATCTTGGTTTTCAAGACAGGGCTGTTCGTCAGATTGTTGCTTCGATTCAGTCTCAAGACAATCCTTTGTCAGAGCCTGAGTTATTGAAGTCTTGCTTAGCTTCACTTTCGAACTCTAGAAAGATTGAAACCAATGACTGATGAGTTACTTAGCGCTTCTTCTAATCCGACAGATTTAGCTTTCGAGAGCGCTATCCGGCCCGCATCACTAGATGAATTTGTCGGTCAGGCTAAGGTGAGGGAGCAGATCAAGCTACTTATCTCTGCCGCCGCGCTCCAGAATCGGACACCAGAACACATTCTGCTTGCTGGTCCACCTGGCCTTGGAAAAACAACCCTCGCGATGATAGTTGCAAACGAATCTAGGAAGACTCTGAGGTTAACCAGCGGCCCAGCAATACAGCACGCCGGGGATCTTGCTTCCGTGCTGTCTTCGCTTTCCGCAGGGGAAGTTCTCTTTATTGATGAGATTCACCGGATGTCGCGACATGCGGAGGAACTTCTCTATCTTGCGATGGAAGATTTTCGTGTTGATGTAATGGTTGGAAAAGGTGCCGGCGCTAACAGCATTTCACTAGATTTGGAACCTTTTACCCTTATAGGTGCTACCACTAGATCCGGATTGCTTCCAAACCCACTCAGAGATCGCTTCGGTTTCACAGCAAATCTCGACTTCTATTCGAATCAAGAACTTGTACAAGTAGTTTCTAGAGCTTCTGAAATTATGAATCTCAGTTTCAGCCAAGACGCGCTCAGCCTTATAGCCAGTCGTTCCAGAGGTACACCAAGAGTTGCCAACCGACTGCTAAGAAGGGTGAGAGATTACTCGTTGGTGCATTCAAACGAACAAGTAGGAGCCTCGGAAGTCGAAGCGGCACTCGAACTATATGAGGTCGATTCCCTTGGTTTAGATCGTTTAGACAGGGCTGTTCTAGAGGCACTAATAGTGAAGTTTGCAGGAAAGCCCGTCGGATTGAGCACCCTAAGCGTAGCCATGGGTGAGGAGAGTGACACCATCGAGTCAGTTGTAGAGCCATTTCTGATCAGGCAGGGCCTATTAGTTCGGTCACCAAGGGGCAGGTTGGCAACTGAAGCCGCATACGCACATCTTGGTCTAACCCAGCCTCAGTCTGACTCAGGTTTATTCGATTAGGGTCGGCTATAATCGCCTAGTTGCCTGAAAATCTCACGGATTGGTTAGAAATGGAATTAGTCGTATGGCTCATGCTCGGCGTATTTCTGCTGTTCATTTACTACAGCAATAAGAAGAGAAAAGACGCAGCCTTAAAGTTAGAGGCCTCCGTTCAGGTGGGGGCAAAGGTGATTATGCTCGGAGGAATTGTCGGCACCGTGAGCGCGGTTAATGATAAGACTCTCGTAGTGGAAACTAGCCCTGGCACGAAAATCGAATTTGTAAAGGCAGCGGTACGCTCAGTTGAGGAACCTGACGTTTCCGAGGCTAAGGCAACAGCCAAGAAAACTGCCACAAAAAAGAAGCCAACAGAGTAACTAGGAAAAGAACTATGTCAGCCAAAAACGGTATCGTCAAATCAGCAAGAAGATCACTGCTGTGGCTTTTGATCCTCACCTTAGGAATTCCGCTCCTGATTGGAGCGAACATGCTCGCAGGCGACAAGAAAACTACTTTTGTTCCTAACCTTGCCCTTGACCTATCCGGTGGAACACAAATAATCCTGACTCCTGTGGTTTCTGAAGGAGTGCAGGTTCTGCCAGAACAGTTGAGCCAAGCGGTAGGCATCATCAGGCAGCGTGTTGACTCAACAGGTGTAAGCGAGGCGCAAATCAACACTTCTGGAGACAACATTGTGGTTTCGATTCCAGGTATCCCAGATAAAAACACCTTAGCTCTGATTAAGAGCTCCGCCAAGTTGGAATTCAGAGCTGTCCTAGCGGCGTCGGCAGGAAGCAAGACTCAAATTGGGCAGCAAGGATCAACTCCAATTAAGACTTCCTCCGCAAAGCCAACTGATCCGAGTGATCTGAACTATGTGAGCAAAGAGATTCAGAAAGAATACGAGGATCTTGATTGCTCAAAGAATTTCCGCGAGCCAGGTCAGGTCGATCCAGCCGACAAACCATTGGTTACATGTTCTAGAGGCGGAGTTGAAAAATACATCCTTGGACCTGTTGAACTCTCCGGACTTGACCTAGAAGACGCACAGGCTGGTACCGTCACAGGAGCTAATGGAGCTACTACGAACGAGTGGGCAGTGAATCTTGACTTCAAGCAAGACGGTGGAGATAAGTTTGGAAAAATCACAAGCAGACTTTTCCCATTGACAGACCCTAGAAACAGATTCGCTGTGACTGTAGATGGTTATGTCATTACTGCTCCGACAACTCAAGCAGTTATTACAGGTGGTCAAGCTCAGATAACTGGTAACTATGACCAGAAGAGCGCTCAACTACTTGCTGACCAACTGAAGTATGGAGCATTGCCAATTTCTTTCGCAGTGCAGTCGCAAGAGAACATTTCGGCAACTCTAGGAACAGAACAGTTGCAGGCTGGTTTGCTTGCAGGTCTTATTGGACTTCTCTTGGTTGTGGGCTATTCCGTCTTCCAGTATCGAGCTCTCTCGATTCTGACATTGGGCTCACTAACCATGGCTGCGGTTCTCACATATCTGGCAATTGCGCTACTAACTTGGCGACAGGATTACCGCCTGTCACTTTCTGGTATCGCCGGTTTAATTGTGGCCATTGGTATCACGGCAGACTCGTTTATTGTCTATTTCGAGCGAGTTAGGGACGAGCTTCGTGAGGGTAAGACTCTACAGGTTGCAGTTGAAGCTGGTTGGGCTAGGGCAAAAAGGACAATCATCGTGTCTGACGCCGTTAGCCTGTTAGCCGCTGGAACACTATTCGCACTAACAGTTGGAAACGTTAAGGGATTTGCTTTCACGCTCGGCCTGACTACTATTATCGACCTGGCTGTAGTGTGGCTCTTCACGCATCCGATGTTCCAATTGCTAGCACAAACGAAATATTTTGCATCTGGTGGAAAGTTCTCTGGACTTGAAATCCGAGAAGCTGCGGCATTTGGTTATACAGGACGCGGAACTTTCAGAGTTGCAGCTGACGTCAGCAAAGAGAAGGCTGCAAAGGCTTCAAAAGAGGCCGTTCGCCGCCAGACGATTGCTGAGCGTAAGGCTCAGAATCAAACTGGATCGGTCTCAGGAAACGAGGAGAACTAATGTCACGCTTTAGTGAATTTGGAAACCAACTCTACAGTGGTGAACGTTCAATCAATTTTGTTGGTCGACGTAAAATCTTCTACATCGTTGCCCTTGTTATGTTGGTGCTCTCAGTGCTTCTGCCACTTAGAACCGGCGGATTTAACTTTGGAATTGAGTTCAGGGGAGGATCGGAATACCGAATCACCGATAGCAAGGTTAGTTCAACTATTGCTGCCGAGGAGGCCGTTCACACGGTCATTCCTGGCATTCAGGTAAACACGACCTCAATTGGTGCAAACACAATCCGCGTTCAGACACCACAGCTTAGTGATGAGGACTCCGAAAAAGTACGTCTAGCGCTCGCCGAAAAGTATGAAGTCAAGGACTCGAGTGTCGCTAGTTCATTTATCGGACCCAACTGGGGAGCAGACATCACATCAAAAGCAGTGTTTGGGCTTCTTGTCTTTATTGCACTTGCCGCGATTTTGATGGCGCTCTATTTCCGTACTCTCAAGATGAGTATTGCCGCCATCGTCTCGCTACTTCATGACTTGGTGATAACCGCCGGAATCTATGGCGCTTTTGGATTTGAGGTAACACCAGCAGCTGTTATTGGATTCCTTACGATCCTCGGTTACTCCCTGTATGACACTGTGGTGGTTTTCGACAAGATCCGTGAAAACACCTTAGAAACAGAGTTCAGTGAAACAGCTACATTTGCTGAGCGGGTGAATCTGGCAATTAACCAAACCTTGGTTAGATCCATCAATACTTCGGTTGTGGCTGTTTTACCAGTTGCAGCCATCCTATTTATTGGCGCTTTTGTACTTGGTGCTGGAACACTTAGAGACATTTCGCTTGCTCTGTTCATTGGAATTATCGTTGGAACTTATTCAACAATCTGCATTGCAGCACCGATGTACTCGCAATTGCGTGAGCGCGAAGGCAAATTCGTGAAACAAGCTCAAAAGGTCATCGCTAAGCGCGCTTAGTGCAAACTAACCTCAGGCGTTATTCTTTAATGTAATTGCGCAATAAAGAGGTTTAGATGACAGACATTACAAGTGGTGGTGCCCTACAGGCACTCAAAAACCGCCTGCCGCGCATATTCAACAGACCCGCTGAAAACTCTGGAATCGCCGAAGTGCTCAAAGCTGCTAAGGCAAGCCATCCGAAACTTGATTTCGCGATTGTAGAAAAGGCTTACATTGCCGCCGAAAAGGCTCACCTTGGTCAAACCAGGAAGAGCGGCGATCCATACATCACGCACCCAGTTGCTGTAGCTCAGATCCTTGCTGAACTTGGAATTGGGCCAGCCGGTCTTGCCGCTGCACTCTTGCATGACACCGTAGAAGACACCGAATACACTCTCGAACAGCTACGGGCTGATTTTGGCGAAGAGGTGGCCATGCTCGTCGATGGCGTGACAAAACTCGACAAGGTCAAATTCGGTGAGAACAGCCAAGCAGAATCAGTTCGGAAAATGGTTGTTGCAATGTCAAGAGACATCAGGGTGCTGGTTATAAAGCTTGCCGATCGGCTCCACAACGCAAGAACCTGGGGATTCGTACCAGAGGAAAAGGCACGCAAGAAAGCACAGGAAACTCTAGAGATCTATGCACCGTTGGCTCACCGCCTTGGAATTAGCACAATGAAGTGGGAATTGGAAGACATTTCATTCTCAGTTTTGTACCCAAAGGTTTATGACGAGATTGTGAATCTTGTGAAGCAGAGATCACCAAAGCGTGAGGAGTTCATCCAAGGGGTTATTAGTGCCATCGAGGAAGATCTCAAAGAGAACAAAATTAGGGGGAAAGTCGCCGGAAGGCCAAAGCAGTACTACTCGATCTACCAAAAAATGGTTGTAAGGGGGAGAGAATTTGATGACATCTACGATCTAGTCGGAATCAGAGTGATTGTTCCTGAGGTTAGAGACTGTTACGCCATACTCGGTTCCATCCACACCAGATGGAATCCAGTGCCAGGCAGATTCAAAGATTACATCGCAATGCCGAAGTTCAATCTGTATCAGTCGCTGCATACAACAGTTATTGGACCGAGTGGTCGACCCGTCGAGATTCAAATTCGAACACAGGAGATGCACAATCGAGCTGAGTATGGTGTCGCAGCGCACTGGAAATACAAAGAGGGGAGTGCGACAAGACTTTCATCCGAGGAAGATCTGGTTTGGCTCAAGCATTTGTCAGACTGGCAACATGAAACTGCGGACCCTAGTGAATTTCTAGACGCGCTTCGATTTGAGATTGGTGCAAAGGAAGTTTACGCTTTCACACCAAAGGGCAAAGTGGTAGGGCTTTCCAGAGGTGCCACACCGGTTGATTTTGCTTACGCAGTTCATACTGAGATCGGCCACAAGACCATGGGGGCAAAAGTAAATGGCCGTCTTGTACCTCTAGAGACGAAGCTGCAGTCGGGCGATGTTGTGGAGATACTGACCTCTAAATCTCAAGAGGCCGGTCCAAGTCAAGACTGGCTCCAATTCGTTCAAACCCAACGAGCAAAGTCAAAAATCAAAGCCTGGTTCAGTGCCGGAAGAAAAGAGGAGGCCATTGAGCGAGGAAAGGACTTACTCGCCAAGGCCTTGCGTAGACAGAATCTACCAATTCAACGAGCCTTAGCAACTGACAGCCTTCTGAAAATCACTAGCGATCTCAGATTCAGCGAGCCAGCTGATCTTTACGCGGCCATCGGGGATAGCCACATCTCGGCACAGTCCGTAGTTGAGAAGATGGCTAGTGCTCTAGCTCTGGAAGACGATGCGGAAGAACCTGTCTTCGAGTTGCCAACGAATACGGCTCTGCAAGATCGCGTTAGACACAGCGACTCTGGAATCTTAGTTCGCGGCGACGCTGATGTCATGGTCAAGCTCGCTCGCTGCTGCACACCGGTACCAGGAGATCAGATCATCGGCTTCGTAACCAGAAACTCAGGAGTCTCTGTCCATAGAACTGATTGCAAGAATGCAGATGATCTGAAATCTCAGGCGGAGCGTTTGATTGAGGTTTCATGGGCTCCAAATGTCAAATCATTGTTCTTAGTGCAAATACAAATTGAAGCTCTTGACCGCGGTGGCCTTCTTAGCGATGTAACAAGAGTTCTCAGCGAGCACCACGTCAACATTCTTTCCGCCTCCGTATCGACAAGGGCAGACCGAGTTGCATTGAGTAGGTTTGTATTTGAAATGGGTAATCCGGCTGGCCTAGATGCGCTTCTGAACGCTGTTCGTAGAATCGACAACGTTTACGATGTCTATCGAGTTAAGAACGCCTAAGCCTCGAGTACTACCTTCAACCAAGACTTCTTCGCTTCGAGTGCTTCAGAAGCCTTAGCCGCAGTTTTTGCATCGCCCTTTGCCTCAGCGGTCTTTAGTTCTTCTTCCAGCTTTGATATCGCTTGCTCGAGTTGGGATCGAAGGGAGTTGGTCCTGTCAATAGTTGCTGGATCAGATTTCCGCCAAAGCTCCTGTTCGAAAGATTTGATTTTGCTTTCAACTGCCTTCAACCGATCTTCAACTTTGCGAACGCTATCGCGTGGAACCTTCCCAGCTTTTTCCCAACGAGTCTGAATAGATTTCAATGCCGATTTAGCTTTCTCAAGGTCCTTCTCAACCTCAATAGCTTCTGCCTCTACAAGCAGAGCAAGCTTTACCTCGAGATTAGCGGCAAAGGCAACATCGTCGGCCTTAATCTTCTCGGTCTTAGCCTCATAGATTGCATCTCCCGCAGCCTTGAATTTCTCCCAAAGTGCATCGTCATTTTTCGACTTAACTTTTGGTAACTCTTTCCACTGTTTTAGAAGATCACGATACTCAACACTTCCATCTGCACCCTTAGCTACTAGTGCCTCGGCTTTTGCAACTAGATCAGTTTTAGCGCTTTTACTCGCTTTGACTAATTGGTCTTGGGATGCGAAGTAAGAACGTTTGCTGGATTCAAAAGTGTTTCTAGCTTGCGAGAACCTCTTCCAGAGGGCATCAGCTTTCGACTTTGGCACCCTGGAGTTAGACTTCTGCAATACCTGCCACTGATTGAAAAGGTCGAGCATCCTCTGAGTTGCTTGCTTGTAGTTAGTCTTCTTTGGGTCTGAGTTCGCAATGGCTTCTGCGGCCAGAACGATTGCCTCACGATCAGCTATAGCTTTTTCTGTCTCAGCTTTACGAAGTTCTTCGAGTTCAGCCACAGCAGACGTGAGTTGGTCTGTAATCGTCTTTAGCCGAACCCGTAAGGACTCGACATCGCCTAGAACATTAGGTTGATCAAGATCTGCAAGCAACTTTGTGGCCGATTTACTAATTGACTTAGGGTCTGCTTTTGCTTTAAGTCTTTGCTCAAGTAGGCGAACGCTGGCTACTAGGTCATCATATCTTTTGATGTAGAAAGCAATTGCCTCATCATTTGACATTGTAGGTTGGGACCCGATTAGGCGCTCTGTTCCGTTGTCAAGAAGATAGACGTTACCGTTTTCATCTACTCTGCCGAAACTAGTTTGAACAGTGGACACTTGATCTCCTATTTGTTGGAATTACTTAACACTAATTTTCTTTATGCTGGCCGAAATTTTTGGACGGCCGTCGCTGCCTCCACCTGAGACGCCGCCATTAAACACACTATTCAGTCCATCTAGTCCAGAGGTGATTTCACCAAAGACGGTATAGCCCCCGGCGGCATCATTTGGAATTTGAGAGTCTTTGTAAACAATAAAGAACTGTGAACCCATCGACGTTGCGCTATTTGACGTTCGAGCCATAGCTAGCCAGCCCTTTTTGTATGTAGGTGCACCACCTTCTGGTGCAGGAGGAG
>JBJTHM010000076.1:0-4509 GCA_046094465.1 Rhodoluna sp.
GGCCATAGCCAATGACTAGCAGTACTGTGCCCAGCAATATGGCATCAATAGCAGTTAGGACTTCAACGATAGTTTCCTTGAGTCCATAACGACTCTGAATCGAATCAACTGCAGCTAGGACCATCGCCAAAGATCCCTTTGCCATGAGAAGTAATGCTCCAAGAATTGAGGCAAGGGCGGGAACGACAACTACATATCTGGTAAGTCCTAGGAGGCGCTTCATCATGCTCGCAAGGGTATCTGAAATAAAGCTTAAGCATGTATCTAGCAGGCTTTTTGGACAAGAGTGTTTTAGTTCATTATTTGACTAATCAAGCTTTTTAGGGATTTAGCTCAGTTTAGGAGATTAAGCGGAGTCCAAAAACCACTTCTGAAGTTTTGACGATCTTAACTCGAGTCTGAGGACTGTCCTGTAAAACAAGCCAAATATCGGCCAATTCTCATAACAAGTTTAACCAATCCCCAATAAAATAGTGACCTCTATTCAGTAACTACAATTCGGAAAAACCAAATATATTTGAATTTTTTTCTAACACGGGTGCGCTAAATCTCCACCTGTCATTACTATTTATCTCACACTCAATTTGAGCAATCACAAGATTTGTTGATTTAACCCTCTAGACTTATGGGCCATCCGTGGATAGTATTTTGATATGAAGGATTTAGGGGCTTATTCGATTGACATTCAATTACTTGTAACCCTGAAGATGGTGATTGCAGCAATTCTGGGAGCGATTATTGGTTGGGAACGAGATCGGGCAGGCAAGTCTGCTGGAACGCGTACGATGGCGCTAGTTGGAACCTCCTCTGCTCTAGTTGTAGCAATTGGTGAAGTTCTGAACGAAGGTTCAGATTTTGGTGATCCGACTCGTGCACTTCATGCAGTAGTAACTGGCATAGGATTTCTTGGTGCGGGACTGATTTTCACTATAGAGAGATCCAAAGAGATACAAGGTGTCACAACTGCTGCGACGGTGTTCAGTACCGCATGTATGGGAATCGCAGTCGGACTTGGTTTTTATGTTACTGCAGGGGCCTTCGCGCTTACTGTCATTATCGTTCTGCGATCAACTCATATCTTGGAAAAAGCCCATAATGTGAGAACTTCAAGCAAGAATTCCTCGGCAGAATAACAAATCGTTAATTATTAACCTCTTTATCCTCCCGAGAAGTCACCCCTGGATTTGCGATGCAATGGCCAATCGTCAGCGAAATAAACTTCGAAAATTTGCAGGACCAATTGTGCTTTTAAATGAAAGCCGAGTAGATAAAGGTTTTCCCACAATAGCAATCGACAACTTTGAAGGTAGTAGGAAGATCGGCGAGCATCTTCAAAAGAGAGGGTTCAAGAAGATTATTGACATTGGCGTAGCTCGTGAATTGAAAGATGGGTTACCTCGTTTTGAAGGCCTGAAGAAAGGCGCGGGTCGCAAAGTTGACTATATTGCGCCAGATAATTTGTTAAATGATGCCGAGGACTTAGTGACAAGAATTCTTGCTCAGAATAAAACTCCTTTTGCAGTAGTTGCTCACAATGATGTTAGCGCAATAGCGCTAATGCATGAGTTTATGAACCGTGGCTTGAAAATCCCAGAAGAAGTAGGAATAGTGGGATATGACGACATTGCGATGAGTGCATTAGTGAACCCAGCCTTGACTACTGTGAATCAGAATCTCGATTGGCTAGCTCACTTTGCTATGAATTCAATTGAGAATCTACTAGCTGGGAAAAAGCAATCTAAAGGTAGAGAAGTGTTGCCAGAATTAGTTATTAGAAATTCAACTGTAAATAACAATGTCCAAAGAGTCACAAGAGCTCGAAAAAAGGGGAGATAATGCAGACAAAAACACCTTCAATAGCCGACTTTATATGGCTTAAAGAGGAGTTCCAGAGGATTCACCAAATGAATCGACAAGTAGGTGTGGCTGATTGGTGTGCTCACTCCTACGACTTTTCTTGTCCATCGCATCTTACCTATCCATTCCAGTGGTTTTGGGACTCCTGTTTCAACGCAATTGCTTTAAGTCATATCGATCCTAAGAAAGCGGAGGCCGAGCTAGTTAGTTTGATGAAAAATCAACATGAAGATGGATTTATCTCTCATGTAACTTTCTGGCAACGAGATGCATTTGAGGAGATGGTCTCAACTTATGCCATTGCTTTCCGAAACAAATACCTCACCGACGAGATGCAACCGCCATTGCTTGCTGAAGCAGTCGCAGCAGTAGCTGCTCGAGGTCGCGGAGAGGCATTCCTGAGAGAAATTCTTCCTGGAGTGAAGCGATTTTATGACTGGCTTGATGCAGTTCGTTCCCCATATGGCGATGGACTTATTCGTGTGGTGCAGCCAGATGAGACCGGGCTTGATCACTCACCAAAATGGGATGAGTTGATGGAGATTAAAGATGAAGAGAATACATCCTGGTTCAAGGGATGGAATCTAATCTGCGATAAGTACATTCCATTTAATCGAGACCCTAAGAAAATGTTTGAGGTGGACTATTTCGCGGTAGCCGATGTAATGGTTAACGTCATATATATTGAAAATCTTAGGGTTCTATCAAAACTATTCCTGCAAATTGGTGATAACCAGAGTGCAAAAATTTTTGATGATCGCGGTAATAAGGCAAAATCTTCACTTGAACAACTATGTTGGGATGAAACCGATGGTCTTTACTACGACATAACTGTCAAGGCAAATAAGAAACTACGGGTCAAGACATTCTCATCTATGATGCCACTGTTATTGCCTTATCTTGAACCTCAAAGGCGAGATCGCTTGATGGCCCACCTATTAGATCCCAAAGAGTATTGGGCCACTTACCCGATTCCATCAGTTGCGATGAATCACCCTACTTACCGGCCCGATACTGTTGGTGGGAATTTGGTCTGGCGAGGACCTACTTGGATGAACAGCAATTGGTATCTAGCTCGAGGTTTGATTCGTCACGGCAGACTCGATTTAGCTCGTCATATCGCATCTAAGAGCATAGAGTTGGTGAAGAAGAGAGGCGTGCGTGAGTATTACAACCCAAGCACGGGGGCAGGATGGGGAGCACCAGATTTTAGTTGGTCTACGGTTCTAATTGACTTAGTAAAGGAAGTAGTCTAAATGAGAGAGTTCAAACGTTTGATCGGCTCAAAGATTGGCTTGGTACCGCTTAATTGGAGATTCACCGATGAACGCAAGAGTGAAGTAGTTGCAAAATTTGCTGAATATGGCTTTCTTGGTATCCAAGTTTCTGAGAAGCAAGCAAACTCATCTGAGTATCGCAATCTTTTTAAGCAACACTCGATAGCTGCAGCCGAACTTTATATAGCAATTAAGTGTGATACTGAGTCGATTGCAGATAATTCAGACGAGGAGACCAAGCGTCAGATTGAATCTGCAAAAAATGCAGGCGGTGAGATGATTGTCTTCGCTGTAGATGGCGATGCGATTCGTGATCGGATTGCATCCAATGCTCATCAAGGACCTTCGTTAACTCCAAAGGCGCTAACTGAATTAGCTGTGCACTTTAATAAGTGGAGCAAGTACTGCAATTCCGTTGGAATGCGCACCTCTTTTCATCCTCATGCAGCAACCTATATTGAAACCCCAGAAGAGACTGCGGCTCTCTTTTCTCAATTAGATGAAAATGTTGGACTCTGTCTTGATGTAGGGCATTGGTTAGTTGGCGGCGGCGACCCAGTTGCGGCGGTTAAAGAGTATAAATCTCGAATTACTCACCTGCATGTTAAAGATGTTGACCCTCAGGTACTGGCGAATCTAAAAGCTGGCAAATATGAGGGCATGGATATAGCAGTCACCAAAGATAAGCTCTTTGCCCCCGCTGGGACGGGAGCCCTAGATTTGAATGGACTTTTTGCTGCGCTAAATCAAGTTGGTTTCCGTGGCTGGCTGATGAGCGAACAGGATTCGGCATGGGAGCCTTCAGAAGAAAAATCTTTAGAGTCTTATCGAAATATTGAAAGAGCGTTGGCGACTTAGAATTTTCGCTGTTTATCCTTCATTGCTATCGACTCCGAATTTTCAAATTCATCTGCTACACCAACCTCCCAGAAAGCCCCTCCCTCGCTCCAAGTAGCAGGCGCAGTCTCAATCACGATTACCTCAACTTTTTTGGAGTTGCGAGTTGCTGCCACAATCTGAGCCACTTCATCTGCGCTCTTTGCCAGATAAGTGCTGGCGCCCATCGATTTTGCATGTGCTTGAAAATCAACGCGTGGCGCATTTTCATTTTCGGTAATCATAGTTCTAAGGAGTTAGCGCCATTGTTACTCTGAAGTCTTGAAATAACTCCGTAACCGCCTTTGTCGCAAACGACAAGGGTTAGCGCAGTTCCGTGTAGCACCGCGCTAAAAATATCAGAACTCAACATCATGTACGAGCCATCGCCAAGAAGCGTTATGACCCTACCGGTTTTACGAGCCAAAGCAGCGCCCCAGGCACCACTTATCTCATAGCCCATACAAGAGAATCCATACTCACAATCAAAGGAATGTAC
>JBJTHM010000077.1:0-7669 GCA_046094465.1 Rhodoluna sp.
TCCAAAGGAGTTGCTTTTGTCCCTCAGACAAACAACGTTTTCCCAAGCCTGACAATTGAAGAAAACCTCGAAATGGGGGTCTATCAAAACCCTAAGAGCTTCAAGGCTCGCTTTGAATTTGTTGGAAGTGTATTTCCAGACCTAGTCAAACGGAGGAACCAAAGAGCCGGTTCGCTATCCGGTGGTGAACGTCAGATGGTTGCCATGGGAAGAGCTCTCATGGTTGATCCCTCGGTGCTGCTGCTGGATGAGCCCTCAGCCGGTCTATCACCCGTTCGACAGGATGAAGCTTTCATTCGAGTCAAAGAGGTAAATGAAGCAGGTGTCACGGTAATCATGGTGGAACAGAACGCCAGACGGTGCTTGCAAATCTGTGACAGGGCATACGTTCTAGACCAGGGTAAAGATGCATACACCGGCACTGGTCGCCAGTTACTGAATGATCCTAAAATGATTGAGCTTTACCTCGGTAATTTAGCCGAACAATAGAAAGTAAAAGAGAACCCCCGAACCAAATTGGTCCGGGGGCTTTCTTTATTTATTGAACTTAGTTCAACTTGCCGTACTCTACGTCGACGCCTTCGTTCTTGTTCATGTCGTCGAATAGATAGATACCTACGAAGGCTTCGGTTGGGTCACCGTTTGCATCGAACGAGATTGGTCCGGAGACACCCTCGAAGTCAATGTCGGTTCCAGCGTTGATTAGGTCGATTGCCTTCTTGAAAGCACCAGCTTCGGTGAAGTCAACCTTGGTTCCGCCAGATGATACCTGAGCCATGTACTTAGCAATGTTGGCACCAGTAACTTCTTCGCCAGCCTTCGCTGCAGTTGCAGCAGCAAGAGCGGTTAGCATAACTGCGTCGTAAGACTCAGCTGCGTATGCGAAGACATCTAGGTCCGCGTTAACAGCAGCTAGACGAGTCTTGAAGTCATCAGATGCGATAACACCAGGAATGGTTCCCTGTGTGCCAGCAATATTGAAGTCAGTGAAGTCCTCATCAAAGTTAGCGGTGTTACCGTCAACTAGATAAAGCTTCTTTGGATCCCAGCCCTTGACCTTAACTAGCTCAGGAAGAATCGCCTTAACCTCGTCGAACGAGATAACAGCAATTGCATCTGGCTTAGCAGCAAGAACCTTGTCGATCTGAGATGAGAAGTTCTTGGTTGCAGGTGCGAACTCTTCGTTTGCAACAACCTTTGCACCAGCAGCTTCAACAGCAATCTTGGCGTTCTCATATAGACCAGTACCGTATGGGTCCTGCAGGGTTAGGAATGCAACCTTAGTTGCACCATCGCCGACAATTAGGTTACCTAGTACTCGTCCCTGTAGTACATCTGATGGGGCGGTACGGAAGTAAAGACCGTTGTCTGCATAGGTGCTTAGGTCAGGAGCAGTGTTAGCTGGGGAAATCTGTAGCACACCTGCGCCAGTAATCTGGTCGATAACGCTTAGTGATACACCAGAAGAAGCTGCACCAACGATTACGTCAACACCCTCGTTAATAAGAGCAGTTGCTGACTGGGTTGCGATGTCAGTGGTGGTGTCACCAGAGTCCTTGTGAGACACAGATACACACTTACCAGCAACACCGCCAGCTTCGTTGATTTCCTTAACGGCAAGATCAACACCAGCAATTTCTGGAGCACCTAGGAAGGCTAGGTTACCTGTGGTTGGGAGAAGTGATCCTACGCTCAGTGCGGCATCCTTACAGTCTTTTGCATTGAAAGATGTAGCACATGAAGATAGAACCGCAGCACCCAGGGTAGCAACTGCAACAGCCGCGATACCCCTTCTTAGCATTGAATTCATTGTTTCTCCATTTCAAATTGTGTCCACCAAATAATGGAAGACCCGCGTCCAGGAGTATCCAAGACACTTGCTCAATAGCCTAGTCAAGTGTCTATGTCTATAACAAGGTGCGATGTTACATTCATGTTTCAGCCCGTAACATTCCGTTATAAAGAGGTATCTGGGCTATGGGGCCACAGCGCTGTTAGCCAGTGCTCGACTGGCTCTAGATCTCCTAAGTGCATCGGTAGTTAGTATGACCAGGGCGGTCCAGACCAAAAGGAAACCTATCCATCTAGCCGGAGGCATCTTCTCGCCAAGGATGGTAAGTGCCACCAAAAACTGAAGGCTAGGGGCGATGAACTGCATAAAACCGACCCAACTCAAGGGTAGATTTTCGGCTGCAGTGCCAAAGAGAATCAGTGGTATGGCTGTCAGGATGCCGAAGATTGCAAGACCAACGAAGCCAAACCAGCCGTGCTCAGTGATTTGTAAACCCGGTGAGATGCTAGCCACGAAGCTGGCTTGAATAATCGCTACTGGAATCAGGGCACCAGATTCAATTGCATAAGAATTCAACGCGCTGACTTTGCCACCGAGCTGGTTCTTAGCCAAACCATATATTCCAAAAGATCCGGCCAGGGTGAGAGCAATCCACGGAAGGTGACCATAGTCAACCGTGAGCACTGTCACCGCCAATATGCTGATTCCAATGGCCACCCATTGGATCTTGTTTAGTTTTTCTCTGAGAAAAATAACGGCAATCAAGACGGTAAATATCGGGTTTATGAAATAGCCAAGCGAAGTTTCGATAACCCGTCCCGCAGAAACTCCAATTACGTAGACCTGCCAGTTGACCATGATACACACTGAAGCCACTGCTATCCAAAGCAACATCTTCTTATCTCTAAAAACCTCTTTTAAAGACTTCCATGTCTTGGTCACAGAAATTAGAACTATTGCAGTGATGAAACCAAAAACTATACGCCAAACAACAATTTCCCAGGGGTTAGCAAATTGTGCCAGAGATGTAATAACGAGTGGAAAAGATCCCCAGATGAAATAAGCCAGAAGCCCAAGAGTCAAACCCTTGGCGATGTTCTTTTCCTTCACCTATAAAACCTACTGCCTTTAGCTAAAGTTGTTCTAAAGCTTGATGAAGTTTTTTAATCTCTAACGAATCAGTTCCGCAACAGCCACCAAGATATTCAAGTGGGCTATCAAGCCACGCTGGTAGCCAGTCAACCAGGGATTTGCGGGTGCCACCAACCCAAGCATCCTTTGGCGCATCCCAGACTCCACCACAGTTTGGATACGCGATAGCTGGAAGTCCTGTCACAGAATTTATTCTTGTTACCGCGTTTATTACTACTTCAGGATCAACGCAGTTAAGCCCAACCGCTAAGAGATTATTGAGATTAGCAACGACCTCGGCCGCATCCTCAATGTATTCACCCGACCAGAGTTTCTCAGCTGTTGCTGAAGTAAAAGAAATCCAGAAAGGTAACTTCACTTCACTCAGCACACTAACTAGAGCTCTGGCTTCTAAAATATTGGGAATGGTTTCAACAGCAAGTAAATCTGGATTAGCTGCCAGAAGTATCTCTAGCCTCTCAAAATGAAAATCCTCTAATTGACTCTGCGAAACTTTATAGTCACCACGATATTCAGAACCATCATGAAGCACCGCCCCATATGGACCAACGCTTGCTGCAACCTGGACAGAAGAGCTAATACTTGCTTCTCGAGCGATCTCGACGCTTTTGGTAAGTGCTGCATCCGCATCCGAATCGGTCAGACCGATTTCTCTAAAACCCTGGCGACTGAGTTGGTAACTCGAAGTGATGATTATTTCAGCGCCAGCGGCAACAAAGTTCTGATGTGCTTTTTTGACGAGCTCGGGTTCGGTAATCAAAGTTCTGCCGGTCCAGAGCTCCCCTTCAATCCTCGCTCCAAGGCGTTCAAGCTCGGTTGAGAGGCCACCGTCAATCAGATGCATAATCTAATTCTGGTCTGGGTAACCGCGCAGTTGGCAAGGGCCGTAATAAAACGAAAAACCCCAGCTGTGGAGAGCTGGGGTTTCGTGGCTAGTGAGGGATTCGAACCCCCGAAGGCTGAGCCGGCTGATTTACAGTCAGATCCCTTTGGCCGCTTGGGTAACTAGCCAGTGCTCCCATCCGCCTGTATTCAGCCGAACGGGTGCCTAAAAAGAATACCCGAACCTGAACTCTGTTTGCCAATCGTTATTCAGAGTTCCTGTAAAAACCTGAAAAAACCACCATTATCTTTATGTAATACATACAAATCTGTAAATGGAGTTTTCATGGCCGGAATCATCGACGTTGCCCGTGAAGCTGGGGTATCCACGGCTACCGTCTCCCGGGCACTCAGCGGCAAAGACTACGTATCGGAGCACACCAAAGAATTAGTCAAGAAAGTGGCTAACCGACTGGGTTATGTTCCGAGCGCTTCCGCATACACCCTGGTAACCGGTCGCACCAGAAACATCGGTGTGGTAGTTCCCTATGTGGATCGCTGGTTCTTCTCAACCGCATTAGAAACCGTTGATCGCGAACTGAACCGAGCTGGGTACGACGTGACCCTATATAACCTGTCAACCGATGATGTCCACAGGAAATCTATCTTCACAACTTCACTGCCACGTAAGCGCGTGGATGCGGTGATGTGTATTGCGGTACGCATGTCTGATGTTGAACTTTCTGCTCTAAATGCCGTGAACAAACCGATTGTTGCCCTGGGTGGAGTCATCAACGGAGCCAAGTGCATCAAGATAAGTGATACCTCTGCAGGAAGGCTCGCTACAGAACACCTGCTAACCATGGGACATACCAAAATCGCCATGATTGGTTTATCTGGCAACGATGAGAAATTCCTAAGAGTTTTTGATGAGCGCAGAGACGGCTACGAAACTGCACTAAAACTGGCTGGAATTGAACCTAGAGCTGGTTGGTATAAACAGGTCGCTAGATATGCAATTAGTGAAGGATACGCTGCTGCAAAACAACTCCTCGGTGACCCACACAATGCTCCAACAGCAATCTTTGCCTCATCCGATGAACTTGCAGTCGGTGCGATGCTAGCTGCGAAAGACATGGGCCTCAAGGTTCCTGAAGATGTCTCAATTGTTGGTGTTGATAATCACGAGTTGGCTGATTTTTTTGGCATCACCACAATAGATCAGAACGTGACCGGTCAAGCACAGCTTCTGGTTGAAACCATGCTCAAGGTTTTGGACAGCCCAGATGAACCAACAGGTGAAACTATTGAATGGCCGATTGAATTGGTGGTTAGAGCTAGCACTACCAGAGTGAGATCTTGATTAGAATCTAAGTCATGGCAGATTCCTCATTCGATATAGTCAGCAAAGTAGACAAGCAAGAAGCTTCTAACGCGCTAAACCAGGCACAAAAAGAAATTGAGCAACGCTACGACTTCAAAGGAGTCGGCGCTTCAATTGAATTCTCTGGTGAAAAGATTTTGATGAAGGCTAACAGCGAAGAGCGAGTAAAGGCTGTTCTGGATGTATTTCAATCCAAGTTAGTAAAACGCGATATTTCTCTAAAGAGCCTGGACGCCGGTGCTCCTTTTGCTTCCGGTAAAGAGTATCGAATTGAAGCGAGCCTCAAAGAAGGTATTGAGCAGCCACAGGCTAAGAAAATTGCCGCCATTATTCGCGAACAGGGGCCCAAGTCCGTCAAGGCTAACATTCAGGGTGATGAACTAAGGGTGAGTTCTAAAAGCCGCGATGACCTGCAAGAGGTAATTTCACTTTTGAAATCCAGTGATCTGGAAATAGATATCCAGTTCGTCAACTATCGCTAGTTTGGTACGTCTATAGAAGCTACCGGAGAAGTTGGCGGATAAGCGATAGCTTCTTCACGCTCCAGCTTTTTGTTTTTATTTGCTACAGCACCAGAAATATAACTGGCTAAGACAAACATCACTATTGGAAAAATCATGGCTAGAGGTAAACCAAAACGTTCGGTTAGCGAACCCATAAATGTCCGAGCAAAAATAACTACCACCGAACTAAACAGCGCCATTCGAGATAGTGCAGCAGCGGTGGGTAACTTATCGACGTGACCGGCAGCGCTGTAGAAAGATGGCACCATTGAGGATATTCCCAGACCCGCGATGCAGAAGAAAACACACAAGGACAGTAGTGCTAGTTCTGGGTTGACTGGGGCGAGTTGACTTGAGCTAAGAATTGCCAAAGCCATCGCAATAGATCCAAATGCTCCACCAATTTGACTGATGCGGTTGATGCTGATTTTCTCAGTGAGTTTCGATATCGAGAAACGGCCAACAATCATGGATGCCACAAATACCGTGTATGGCCAGGCAGCTCTTGAGGCATCTAGGTTTAGTACCTCTTTGCTATAAACACTTGACCAGTCCATCACTACAAGCTCTGGCCACATTCCAGCAAATAACCCAAAAGATAACAGCCAAAGATAACCTGGGGATTTGCGCCATGAAGGAGCCTTCTCTTTTGGTTTTTCTTTGAAGTGTGAATCTTCCTTTTCAGATAGAAGGTTTCGGGAAGCCCAGATGAATAGACCCAAACAGATTAGCGGGATAACCATCATCTGAACTTTTAGTGGCGTAAACACTGCAACCAGGGAAGTTACCATGGCAGCACTCGCTGCCCCAATACTCCAGGAACCATGAAAGGTTGCTAACAGAACTTTGTTGATGCTCTTTTGAAAAGCAACGGCTTGAGAATTTAGAGCAATGTTGAATGTGCTTATTACAACTGACAGTGTGAAATGTAGAACGAGAAACAACCACCACTGGGTTGGGTATGGCAGAGCCATAAACAAAAAGATCATCAGGATGGAAGTCTGCTTAATAATCGGTGTGGTGCCGAATCTGAGCACTAAGCGATTGGTGAATACTAGGGGAACAATTGCACCGATACCGCCAACACCGATCATGGTGCCCCAGACCTCTTTGCTAACTCCTAGATTGTGAATGAACTCAGGAATTCTGGGTATCCAAGATAGGGCTGCAACGCCCTGAGCGAAAAAAATCACCATCAAGGCGACTTGAACTGATTTGACTCTATCTTTGGCTAATTTCACTAGTTCTTCTTGAATGCCGCATCAAGGAAATCTTGACGCTCAACTAACTTAATTCTCTCGCGTCCTTGGCTTTCTCCTAGGGAGCGCTCCGTGGCATCGATCTTTAGCCACTCTGGCCAACCCAAGAATCTAACTTTCTTGGCACGAAGTAATTCGACAACCGCATCTTCTTCTGGGTGGCTTGGTTGCCACCAGCTAGCCTTATCTGCCATTAGGCAGGCGATGGTTTCCATGGCGTCAGATTTGGTGTGACCGATTAGTCCAACTGGTCCACGCTTTATCCAACCGGTTGCATAAACACCTGGAATAGGCTTGCCAGAATCATCAAGCACCCTGCCAGCTTCATTTCTGATTACTCCATATTTACTGTCATAAGGTATCTCTGGTAGTTCTGAACCAAAATATCCAACCGCACGGTAGACGGCCTGCACCGGATACTCGCGGAATTCGCCGGTGCCGATAACCCCACCTGAACCATCAAGCTCGGTCCGTTCAATTCTGGTAGCTCTCACCTTCCCGTCTTCGCCAAGAATCTCACTGGGCGCACTGAAAAAGTGCAGGTGCAGCCTCTTATTAGCTCCAGTTAGTTCTTGACCTCTGAGCGATTCCAGGGTGTTTACCATCACGCGAGTCTGGTTGTTGGTATCGATTGCTTCTTGCGAACCCGCATCGTATTTGAAATCTTCTTCATAGACAATCGTGTCAACGTTGTTGATATGGCAGGCTTCTCTAAGTTCTAGGGGAGTGAATTTAACCTGAGCTGGCCCTCTCCTAC
>JBJTHM010000078.1:0-5226 GCA_046094465.1 Rhodoluna sp.
GCTCTTGATACTGGTCGTTTAGGCGATTAGTTACCATACATTTAGAATACGTATTCTAAATGTATGGTAACTAATCGCCTAAACGACCAGTATCAAGAGCGCGTTTTGCCGTCAATCGCTGTTTATCTAGCTCTTTTCGTGATTCCAGCTTCGTTATTCCTTGTCTTCCTGCCATTCGGCGAGAACCTGGCACTGCTATGCACCGTCGGATCGGCCTTGATTCTATTGATCATTAGCTACGTAACCGCACCAAAAATCTATCTTGATGAGCAGAGATTAACCGTTGGTAAGGCCACGATTGAGAGGATTCATCTCGGATTTGCGAAAGAGATTCCAAGAGCGGAGGCATTTGAAGAACGTAGTAGGAATCTGAATCCGAAAGCATTCGCTAAATTTCAAGCGGGTGTGAAGGAATTAGTCCTGGTTGAGGTTATCGATGACAGCGATCCAACACCATACTGGATTTTCTCAACACGTAACGCCGAAGTTCTTGCGGCACGACTCAATCAAAACTAATGTGCGCAGTCGACACAGACTGGCCCGTATTGACCGTCCTTTTTCGCCTTCTGAGAGTGATGCTTGACTATGAAACATTCACTACAAGTAAATTCGTCCTCTTGCTTTGGCACAACGATGACTTCGGCGTCTTCGCTTGATACCTCGGGCATAGCCATAAGCTCTCCGTGATCCTCGGCGTCGAGGTCGGAACTTGCGGACTTTGGTTCAGGGGCACGCTCTTTTAGAACTTCAATTGACTCTGTGTCGTCGTCATTCTTGCGGGGTGCATCGTAATCGGTAGCCAATTACTTTCCTTTCAAAAAAAGATTGGGCGCTGGAAGTATGTTCCAAACAAGCCAAAAAATCAACTTTATCCTGCTCCATGTTCGGAGAATTCCCAGCCTTCCACTGTTTTCTGGCGTGTCGCACAGAAACAAATCAACCAGAATCTAAGACAAAATGGTGCGAAACTACTGGCAGAAGGGATTTGCATGGCCGATTTGAGAATTACTGGTGTTTCCAATAACCAACTGGAACTTCAGGCTCCTGACGGAACTAGGCACTATCTCGAGATTACCGATGACTTGCTTAAGGCTCTTCGGAGCCGAGAGGTCTCTTTGCCACAGAACACATCGCCCAGAGAGATCCAGCATCTAATCCGTTCTGGTGCAACGGTTGATGAAGTAGTCAGGCAGACAGGGGCTGACCAAGAACTTGTCGAGCGATTTGCAAAGCCGATTCTTGCGGAACTAAATCACATTGTGTCCTTAGCAAAAAACATCAGGCTAAGCCTTGCCGGAGAGCGTTTTGCGGAACCAGTGCTTGTTGAGTTTGGTTCGGTAATGGACGAGAGACTTGTAAATAACGGGGCCAGAAACATCAGCTGGTCTTCCAAGAAGAATTTGGACGGTGATTGGCTGGTAAGCGTAAGCTTCTCAACGAGCGAAGGACCTGGATTGGCTACTTGGTCCTTTGATCCTAAACAGCTATTCCTTGCGCCAGAAAATGAAACAGCGCTGCAGCTCTCAAATGGAGTGCCAATAACAATCAGTAAAACAATCCCGCTGGTTGCTGGAGTTTCTGCTGAGCCTGAAGTAGCAGTTGAACCTGTGTCACATCCAACAGTGATGCTCACCGTCGTGCCTGAGATCAATTCTGACCAAGACACATTGCTTGAAAGCCCCGATCCTTCTGATTTGTTCGAAGAAGAAATAGTGACAACAGCTTCTTTGCATGTAGTTGAAGTGATCGACGAAGTCAAACCTGAGGCTGAAGATGTTGCAACAATTGAGGCGGTAGCAGCTGAAGTAGCCGTTGAAGAGCAAAAGGCTGAGGAGTCAGCGGCCCGACCTCAGGCAAGCAGCAGATGGGCAGAGGTTCTTTTTGGAAGCAAAGACGATGAAGAGGATTAGAATCCGATTTTGATTAGCGGGATACTGAGTTCCCGGTCAGTGAATCCCCCATGGTGCCCGATATTCAATAGTGAACGTTTTCTGGCAAATGTCCGATGGAATAGCGCAACCTCAGATTTAGCAACAATCCAAATATCAGGAACGATTTCGGGTCGATCGCCAAGATTCTTTAGATATCCTGCAGTTACGAGATCTTCTGGCCTAAACACGTATGCAATACCTGATAATTTCTCAGTGAGCATAACTTGAAAATCTGACATTTCTTCTGGATCTCTCAAATAAACAGTTAGCCCCCTAGTGTCACCACCAACGAAGTGAACCTTGTCATCTGGGATTAGATCATCAACGTAAACATGCCGTTCATAGGGTATGTCTATCACGCCATGATCTGCCGTTATCAAGAGTCCTCGATTTTTACCAAGTGATGAAGCTAGCCGTGAAACATCGGCGTCCAGTTCTTCAATAACTTCCAACCAACGGTTGGAGTCAACCCCATGGGTATGGGCGATTTGGTCGAGTTCTGGAACATAGAGATAAATCACTTTGGGTTCCTTCTCTGCCAACAAAGAAGCAGCGTCGGCAAGGCGGCCAGAAATGCTGGAATTCGAATGGAAGTTCACACTCCGCATTGTCGCTGCAGTGAGTCCAGAGTTTTCATAAATGGCCTGAGAGCAGACATGAAAACCAATTCCATTTTTCACAGCTTTTTCTGAAATCGTCTCTTTTGGTTGGAACCTGAGAGCCTTGTCTTGATCTGGCCAACCAGAAAGCAGATTCATGGCTTCCCCAGAGTTGCGATCAAAAATCTGGTATGCGATGAAGCCTGTCTCTGAAGGTTCTAGCCCTGTAGCAAAGGCCGTTAGCGAGGTGGAAGTTGTCGACGGGAAGAAAGAAGAAATCTTTTCTGCGGCAAGAGAGTTCAGATACCTGGCGTGTCCACCAGCAGCTTTTAGATTGTGCGTTCCAAGTCCGTCAACCAGTAACACGCAAACACTGTGCATCGGTTTTAGATCTAAAGGGTTAGCTAAGCCTTGAACAGAGGCCAGAGAGCTTGTCAACACATGGCTAAGCATCCCCAAGGTTTTAGGAGGTGGAGGTAGCATCGTAGACATTGGAACAAGTCTGCCACAGCAAGGCTATACACCGGAAAGACTATGACAGATAACAGCAAGAGTGAGAGATTTCCCGACGAACGAATCGTCGACATTGACCTAACTAAGGAACTTAGCGATTCCTTCTTGGAATATTCGTACTCGACTATCTATGCACGAGCCCTACCCGACGCTAGGGATGGCCTCAAGCCGGTTCAACGACGAATAATCTACCAAATGGGCGAGATGGGCCTAAAGCCTGATCGCGGTCACGTCAAGTCCGCTCGTGTTAGTGGTGAGGTTATGGGAAAGCTCCACCCACATGGTGATGGAGCAATTTATGACGCCATGGTCCGCATGGCTCAACCTTTCACGCTTCGGGTCCCGCTGATAGATGGGCACGGTAACTTTGGGTCGCTGGATGATGGACCAGCAGCAGCGAGGTATACAGAGACACGACTGGCCCCAGCATCACTTTTGATGAATGAAAGCTTGGATGAGGATGTCGTTGATTTCAAGCCCAATTACGACGCTCAGCTATCGGAACCAGAAGTCCTCCCCGCTGCCTTCCCGAATCTTCTTGTTAATGGCTCATCAGGAATCGCTGTTGGTATGGCAACAAACATGGCTCCGCACAATATGCGAGAAGTAATTACCGGAGCAATCGCACTTTTGAATAACACCAAACTCACGAGCGAAGATCTGATGAAACACATTCCAGGGCCGGATCTGCCAACTGGAGGGGTAATAGTTGGAACGGATGGAATAAAAGAGGCATACACAACTGGCAGAGGTAGTTTTAAGACAAGGGCAAAGGTCGCAATCGAGAGTGTATCCCCGCGCAAACTTGCCCTAGTCGTTACTGAACTCCCCTACCTGGTTGGCCCTGAACGGGTCATCGAGAAAATTAAGGAAGGCGTCAATAACAAAAAACTGCAGGGAATCTCAGACGTAATTGATCTAACCGACCGAAACAACGGGCTCAAACTTGTTATTGATCTAAAGACAGGCTTTGATCCCAATACAGTTCTGGAGCTACTCTATAGATTCACACCTCTTGAGGAATCCTTCAGTATCAATAATGTCGCTCTAGTTGAAGGAAGACCGGAGACTCTAGACCTCCGCGATCTACTTGGTGTCTATCTTGCCCATCGCATAGTGGTAACTAAACGTAGAAGTGAAAATAGACTAGGCAAAAAGCAGGCTCGATTGCACTTAGTCGAGGGCCTTCTAAAAGCAATCCTAAAGATCGACGAAGTTATCAAGATTATTCGTGCAGCAAATGAAGTTGACCAGGCACGAAAGAACCTGATGCAAAAGTTCTCACTATCGGAACTGCAGGCAGAATACATACTTGAACTCAAACTTAGACGGTTAACCAAATTCTCAAAACTTGAACTTGAAACTGAAAACAAAGAACTATTAAAGGAAATCGCAGCCCTCAAGAAAATCCTTGGCAGTGAGAAGGAACTAAGAGATGTCGTTACAAAAGAACTAGAGGAAGTCGCTAAATTACACGGAGATGACAGAAGAACATCAATTCTGGATGAAGCGCCAGAGGTAAAGCCAGTCAGCGCGTCAAAGGCAGCAGCGGTGGACGCCCAACTTGCCGACTCTCCCTGTTTTATTGTGCTGACAGCAAGCGGCCAAGTTCAAAGAACACTGACCGCTCCTGAGCCGAACGCAAAGCGGAAAAAGCATGATGCTATAAGAACTGTTCTCTCCAGTACAACTAGGAGTGATGTTGGTTTTATCACTTCGGATGGTCTCATGCATAGAGTGCATTCAAGCGACATACCTGCCACAGAGGGCGGATTCGAGACTTCATCAAGCATCAGCATCGCTGAATTCTTAGGGCTGGGCAAAACCGTCAAGGTCCTTGGAGCGTTCAACCTGACCGATGACGTCGTTATTGCACTGGGAACCAAACTCGGTGTTGTCAAACGCCTGTCCGCTGATTTCCTTCCAAAGGCAAGTTTTGAGATCATTAGCTTAAAAACTGGAGACGAGTTAGTTGGCGCAGCTACTAGTTCCGATGAACATGAACTTGTGTTCATCACCGACGATGCGCAACTTCTGCGATTCAACGCTGAGTTGGTTAGACCTCTTGGTCGCGGAGCCGCAGGTATGGCCGGAATAAAGCTAGCATCCGGCGCGAAGGTAATCCATTTCGGTTCTATTCCAGTAAGCAAAAATACTGTTGTTCTAACGGCAGCTAACAGCAG
>JBJTHM010000079.1:0-2597 GCA_046094465.1 Rhodoluna sp.
CTACAGGTCGCCACTGCTGGATTCAATCCCTCAGGGTTTCCAGACCTACCCAGACTCAGGAGGTAGGCGCTTAGCAACACTGCTGGCACTGCTATGGCCACCATCGATCTTCTGCTGCGTCTTTCAACAAATCCCTCAAAAGGGTCTAACTGCACAACCGTATTACGACCAAAGATTCTCTTGCCCATTTGAAGAGTAGGAATCGGCCATTCTCGACTCAACAAAACCACTTTGTTGTTACGGAGCTTTAGTGCAATTGGCTCTAACTCATCAAGGGCTGAGTAAATTCTTGGCCAACTAACTATCAGACTAGGCCTAATCAAAAAGCTCTTAGAACCTGTTCTGCGGTCTGAAATGCTCCACACACTCCCCCAAAAGTGCCACTCTATTCTTCTGATGACTGCATAGTTACGAAGACTTGGTTTTAGTGCCATAGCCAATTGAAGGACATGCTTGCTTGTTTCTTGAGGCATCTACGAAGCATGTGAACAAGTGTGGTAATTGAGCACCTGTGGAAAGTTTTAGAATTAATCCATGCCCAAATTCGAAGTCGTCGGCTTAGCCCCAAATTACATTGACTATCAGGCGGCATGGGACTACCAGAGAAAAGTGCATGAAGCTGTTGCAATTGGGCAACAGGATGACACAGTGCTTCTTTTGGAGCACTCCAGCGTCTATACAGCTGGAAAGCGAACCGAAGCTGGAGAACGCCCCTCTGATGGAACACCAGTAATTGATGTCGACAGAGGTGGAAAGATTACCTGGCACGGTCCAGGACAGTTAGTTGGCTACCCAATCATGCGTTTACCAGAGCCGATAGATGTTGTCGGATATGTTCGCTGGTTGGAACAGGTGCTGATTGACTCAATCCAAGAGTTTGGACTGGAGAGCGTGCGGGTACCTGGAAGATCAGGAGTTTGGGCACCAATTGGTGACACTCACGTCAAGATAGCCGCAATCGGTATTCGGGTCGCAGAGAAGACCACAATGCACGGATTTGCCCTCAACTGCAATAACTCCCTGAAACCTTACGAAACGATCATCGCCTGCGGAATCAAGGATGCCACTACGAGTACTATTAGCGAGTTGCTTCAAAAGGAAGTTACTCCGGCTATGGCAGTTGAGGTTGTCAAGCATCACCTGACTTCGATTGGAAAAGTGGTTGCATGAGCGAAGACACAGCACAACCGAAAAGAATGCTACGTGTTGAAGCACGAAACGCTGAGGTTCCAATCGAACGAAAGCCCGAATGGATTAAGACCCGAGCAAAGATGGGCCCTGAGTATCAAGCTCTTCATTCATTAGTCAAAACTGAGGGGCTGCATACGGTTTGCCAAGAGGCTGGCTGCCCTAACATCTATGAGTGCTGGGAAGACAGAGAGGCTACTTTCCTCATCGGTGGTGCCCAGTGCACGAGAAGGTGTGACTTCTGCCAAATCGACACAGGAAAACCTGCAAATCTCGATCCAGACGAACCACGAAGAGTTGGACAATCAGTTCGAAGAATGGAACTTCGTTATGCCACCGTCACTGGTGTTGCGAGGGATGATCTTCCTGACGAAGGCGCTTGGTTGTATGCGGAAACCATTCGTCAAATTCATAAGCAATCGCCAGGCACGGGAGTTGAAATCCTTGTTCCTGATTTCAGCGGTAACCCAATTCTGTTACAGAAGGTTTTTGATGCGAGACCAGAAGTCTTTGCTCATAACGTCGAGACGGTTCCAAGAATTTTCAAACAGATTCGTCCAGCCTTTAAATACGAAAGATCTCTAGATGTGCTCACACAAGGTAGGAATGCTGGGCTAGTAACCAAGAGCAATCTGATACTGGGAATGGGCGAGGAAACTGCAGAGGTAATTCAGGCACTGCATGATCTTTACGACGCTGGAACCGACATAATCACTATCACCCAGTACCTTAGGCCCTCAGTTCGGCACCACCCAGTGACTCGGTGGGTAAAGCCACAGGAGTTTGTTGAACTGAAGAAGATTGCCGAGGACATCGGCTTTTTAGGAGTTCTAAGTGGTCCTCTAGTGCGAAGCAGCTACCGGGCTGGGAGACTCTGGGCTCAAAGCATGATCAAACGAGGTTTAGAAATTCCGCAGGATCTGAGGCACTTAGCTGAAGCAGCTGCAACAGAGGGCTTCAGCCAGGCGGTAAATTAATTAGTGGAAGACTTTACGAAGGTGAACATAAATGGCTAAAGAGAAGAAGCAAAAAGAAAAGAAGGCTGGGACAGGCTTATTCCGCTCAGTTCCGTGACGGCGTCAGGTTCCTAAAGGCGGAGAACCCAAGAGCCGTCCCTTTGGCGATTCTGGCCGGTATCGGAATGTTCCTCGTGATTACCGTCGTTGGAACTTTTATCTCTGGTGGAACCTACCTCGGCATAGCTCTTTACGCTGTGCTCGGACTTCTTACCGGCTACCTAACTGCACTGCTGGTTATTAGCCGTAGTGCAAACACCGCTGTGTTCAACAAATACGCGGACGAACCAGGCCGTGTCGGTTTAGTTGTTGGGGTTCTTACCAGACGCTCATACAAGGGATCTCAGCAACCAGTAGCGATGAATCCCCGCACCAAAGATACAGTATTTAGGG
>JBJTHM010000080.1:0-7130 GCA_046094465.1 Rhodoluna sp.
TTATGACAACACAAAAATCTGTTGTGTGTACAATTCTGAGGACAAAATAACCTCAGAGCTACTTTCCAAATCTACGAATAATGATTCGGCTCAGGCCGTGGGCTTCACCAAATTCACTCCGACACCAAATGAGGTTGGTTGGGTCGAAGATATTCTTATTGACCGAGCGTTTGTAGAAACTACGGATGCGGCTGATGAAATTGCTACATTGCAAGATTTGAGCAACATTCCAGTAGTTAGCCCGCATCTTATGGCAAACACCGCAGCGGCTGCAGCAATAAGTCTTGCAGCCGGGGTGCAACCAGCTGAGATTTCCAAGGCGCTCAAGAAATTCAACTTAGCTGGGCATCGGATTGAACTGGTTATGGAGCGTGATGGCATTCGATGGGTGGATGACTCTAAAGCAACTAACCCGCATGCTGCATCTGCCGCTTTGGCATCTTTTGAATCCGTTGTCTGGATTGTTGGAGGATTGCTAAAAGGTGTCGACATCTCAAATCTTGTCGCTAAATATGCAAAAGCAGTTCGGGTTGCGATAGTTATCGGGGTGGATCGTGAACCAGTGGTGAAAGCTTTTAACTCATTCGCACCTGAAGTCGAAATAGTCGAGATTGATCATGAACCGCCAAACGTAATGATTCGTGCTGTGCAGAAGGCGAAAGAATTTGCCAAATCTGGCGATGTAGTTTTACTCGCACCGGCAGCAGCATCGATGGATCAATTTGTTGACTATGCAGATCGTGGAGAAGCTTTTAGCAAAGCCGTATTGAAGGAAGTGGGCTAACCTTGGCAAATCAATCCGGAAATAGTAGATCTAGGGGCACTAAAGCTGTGGCAAGTAAGCCGAATCTGATTCAAGCTATTTCAAATTTTAGATATGGTTTCCTTGCTAATCAGAGCAAGGAATACATCAGCCTCTTACGTCTGATTGTATTTATGGTCGTCTTTGGTTTAGTAATGGTGCTGTCTGCATCCAACGTGAATTCAATCATCGCCACGGGTAATCCTTTTGGCGCAGTTTTCCTTCAAGTTGTCTGGGCGGTATTAGGCATTATTGCCATGTTTTGGATCTCCAATCTGAGAGTTGAGCTAATCGAAAGTTTCGGCCGACTTTTCTTTTTTGGCAGCCTCGGAGCTCAGGCGCTCGTTATTGTGCCTGGAATTGGTATGTCTTCGGGTGGAAATACCAACTGGATTGGTTTCGACGGATTCGGAATTCAACCATCTGAATTTTTAAAGCTTGGCTTGATTGTTTATCTGGCAACTCTAATCAGCCAGCGCATAGATCAGCTCTGGGATTGGAAAGCTGTCGGTCAACCTGTAATGATTGCTGGCTTCGGGTCGGCAGGTCTAGTTTTCGTTACCGGTAGAGATCTTGGAACAGCAGCGGTCATGCTCTTTATTGTTCTTGGAATAGTTTTTCTTGCCGGTTTTCCTTGGCAACACATCATGAAGTTCGTTCTAGCCATGGCTGCCGTCTTCGTTATCGGTGCGCTTCTCAGCCCCTCTCGAATAATAAGAATCCTGACCTTTTTCACTCAAGCCTCTGACGATCCAGATGGTGCAAGCTGGCAGGTTCGGCACGGTATCTGGGCTTTAGCCTCGGGCGGTATCACTGGAACTGGCCTAGGGCAGTCCAAGCTGACCTGGGGTTGGATTCCAGAAATCGAAAACGACTTTATCTTCGCTTCAATCGGCGAAGAGTGGGGTTTCATCGGTGCTTTGGTGATTCTGGGGCTGTTCTTCATGCTTTTTGTTAAATTGAGAAAAATGGCGCAGTCAACTCCAGATGTTTTTGTTTCTCTGGTCATAACGGGAATCATGCTTTGGGTGACATTGCAGGCATTGATTAACATCGCTGTTGTTTTGCACTTGGTGCCAGTCTTAGGTGTTCCTCTTCCGCTCATATCTAAAGGTGGATCTTCTCTAGTTGCAATTCTTATGGCTCTGGGAGTGGTTTTATCCTTTGAGCGACAGCGAAGCTTAGCTCCAAAGAAACGTAGAAGATGACTAACTATCTTTTGGCTGGGGGAGGCACCGCGGGACATGTGAACCCGCTGTTAGCTCTTGCAGATCTAATAAAGGATCAATCCAAAGCTAACCATGTTTATGCGCTTGGAACCAGTGAGGGTCTTGAAGCAAAACTGGTTCCCGAACGAGGTTATCCATTACTTATAGTCCCTAGACTGCCCATGCCCAGAAAGCTAAACAGTTACGCAGTTAGATTCCCTCGTGCTTTTGCTGATTCCGTAAAGAAAGTTGAAGCATACATAAAGCAATTCGAGATCGATGTTGTTGTTGGCTTTGGCGGTTATGCCAGCGCTCCTGCTTACCGCGCAGCCAGAAACCTCAATGTTCCTTATGTTGTGCACGAGGCAAACGCCTTGCCAGGATATGCCAATCGGGTGGGATCTAGAAATGCAAGCGCAGTTGCAACAACCTTTAGAAGCACCAAACTCAAAAACGCAGTTCACGTTGGCATGCCGCTGAGACCGGAGATAGTTGCACTCAATAGAGCCAAAATACGTGATGTCGCAGCTAAGCATCTTGGCCTTGACTCAAAACTACCCACGCTATTGGTCACTGGAGGCTCCCTTGGTGCCAAAAGAATTAATGACACTCTCGCGGCATGCAGAACTCAACTAACCGCTGCTGGGATCCAAGTGCTGCACATTCTCGGTGACCGATCTGACTTGCCACCACTTTCTGATGGGCTCTACCACCGCTTAACTTACTGTGAGCGCATGGAGTATGCACTGAGCGTTGCTGACTTTGCAGTTTCACGAGCAGGAGCTGCCACGGTAAGTGAGTTCGCCGCCGTGGGGCTTCCAGCAGTTTTTGTTCCTTACCCAGTTGGTAACGGTGAGCAGAAATTCAACATCCAAGAATTAGTGAATTCCGGTGCTGCGATGACAATTGAAGATGCAAATTTCACACCAAATTATGTTTTAGAGACTCTGATACCGGTTATTCGGGATAAAAAGCGACTCGAACAGATGTCAATTAGAACTAGGGCTCTGGGCATTGGTGACGGAGCTGAGCGGCTACTGTCACTGGTAAATGGCGTGTTGAAGAATAAGTGACCTAATTCTTCAACCTAGTCTTGAACTCAAAGAAGCGTAGGAAAAATGACCATCAAACCAGATCTGAGCACACCGATTCCTGACAATCTCGGTAAAGTGCACTTTATTGGCATTGGCGGATCAGGTATGAGCGGTATTGCCCGAATGTTTCTAGAGTCTGGGTTGGAAGTCACCGGTAGCGATGTCAGGGATTCTTCAAATATCACTGAACTTCGAAAATTAGGTGCAAAGATCACGATTGGACATGAGGCGAAAAACCTTGAGGACTGCGACACCGTGGTGGTCACCAGTGCGCTCTGGCCAAACAATCCGGAGTATGTCTTGGCTCAGCAGAAGAAGGTTCCCATCTTGCACCGCTCTCAAGCACTTCGATATCTCACCAAAGGTAAAAAGCTTATTTCTGTTGCTGGTGCTCATGGAAAAACAACCAGCACTGGGATGGTAATCACCGCTTTGACTGAGCTTGGCGAAGATCCAGGTTTTGTAAACGGTGGAGTTATTGCAGCCCATGGATCATCATCTTCTAGCGGAAACTCAGATTTATTTGTGATTGAGGCAGACGAGTCGGACGGTTCTTTTTTGTTCTACGACACTTCTGTTGCTCTGATTACAAATGTTGATCCAGACCACCTAGATCATTACGGAAGTTTAGAAAATTTCGAATCCGCTTTTGCTCAATTTGGCAATCAGGCTAAAGAGTTCGTAGCCATCAGCTCTGATGATGAGGGTGCGATTCGGGTAACCTCCAAACTAGATCACCGGAGGGTGATCACATTTGGGTTTGCCGAAACCGCCACAGTTCGTTTGGTTGATGTCGACGCTAGTGGAGCAAAGGTTAGTTTCAGTTTGATTTATGAAGGCGAAAGATACTGGGAGACGCTCTTAGTGCCAGGCGTCCACAATGCCATAAATGCTGCTGGAGCTTTTGCGGTACTGGTTGGACTTGGTTATCCAGCCGATAAAAGTATTGCGGCGATTGCTCGATTTGCCGGAACTGAGCGTCGATTCGAACTTCACGGCATTAGTCGTGGGGTTAGTGTCTATGACGATTTCGCACACCATCCAACCGAGGTCAGGGCAGCACTGAGCGCGGCTCGTGCAGTTGTCGGAGAAGGAAGATTGATTACTGTATTCCAACCTCATCTTTATTCAAGGACAAGATTGTTTGCTAAGGAGTTTGCTCAGGCACTTAATCTAAGCGATGAGGTTGTGGTCCTTGACATCTATGCAGCTCGAGAAGATCCAGAGCCAGGTGTCACTGGGGCTCTGATAGCGGACGCGTTTGAGGATCAATCCAGGATGCACTATGTGCCGGAATGGGATGATGTCCCAGAAGTTGTTTCACAAATTGCGCGCGAGGGTGACTTTGTCATAACCATGGGCTGTGGTGATGTCTACCGACAGGTACCCAGTATTTTGAAGGCTCTCCAACTCTGATGCAACCTCCGAAGAATCGTTTCACAACCAGCAGTAATGTAAGCAAAAAGCCAGCGAGTAGCCAGCTAAAACCAACACCTAAGAATATCCCTCCAAAACTAAAGCGTGAGGTTAGAAAAGAAGCTAGGCGTTTTTCCGAGGGGAGATCTTTCAAGAAATACTTTTTGTGATCTTTGGTCGGTGGCTTGGTAGCTTTGCTAGTGCTGGTTTTGGCAACCATGTTTACCCCTCTTATGGCGATTGAAAAGATTTCAGTGACAGGAAACAACAAGGTCCCGACCAATCAAATCATTGCCTCACTTAAGCATCGAATTGGTAGCCCACTCCCATTATTGAATGAGGGCGACGTCGCAAAAGATTTGGAGAAGTTTCGAATCATTGAAAGTATTTCAATCTTGAGCCAGCCGCCAAATAAGGTTGAAATTCGTGTAACTGAGCGAACGGCTCTAGCCATTGTCATCAGGGGTAGCACAAGATACCTTTATGATCCTGCTGGGATAAATTTAGGTGCAGCCAGGGGTGGTGAAATTCTACCGACAATCTTGGTTAACGACGATCCCAAGACGTCTGAGAATTATCGTCAGGCAATTGACGTTCTGCTAGCCCTTCCGGCGCAGTTACTAAAGAGGGTGCAGTACATTCAAGCCAAATCACGTGACAATGTCACCATGCAACTTAGAGGAAGTGCGACTCAGACAATCATTTGGGGTGACTCGTCGGACTCAATCCTGAAATCAAAGGTACTAAAAGCTCTTTTGCTAAAGAATCCGCCAAATATTCGAGCGACTTTTGACGTCTCAGCACCGCTTACCCCGAGTGTTATAAAGTAAACAACTCTTTGAGACACGCCAACAAATCAACAGCAAAATCACCCTTTTACCCTTTAGTTTCTAGGCGAATAAGCATTTGCTGGGCTTGTTTAACCTTCAAGTTGAAGTTTAAGGTTTGGTGAATCAGTAACTCGGAGGACTAAATGTCAGATCGATTGGTAAGCAACTTCCTTGCTGTAATTAAGGTCGTTGGAGTCGGTGGTGCTGGTGGTAACGCGATCAACCAGATGATTGAAAAAGGCCTGCGTGGCGTTGAATTCATCGCGGTTAACACTGATGGTCAGGATTTATTGAAATCTGAAGCTCATGTGAAGTTGGAGATTGGATCAGCATCTGCCAGAAGCCTTGGAGCGGGAGCCGATCCCGAAGTTGGTAGGCGAGCAGCGGAAGAACACACTGATGAAATCGCTGAGGTGCTTCGAGGCGCAGACATGGTCTTTGTGGCCGCCGGTGAAGGTGGAGGAACTGGAACTGGAGCAGCACCAGTAGTTGCTCGTATCGCTAAGCAGTCTGGGGCACTCACCGTTGGTGTGGTTTCGAAACCTTTCGAATTTGAAGGAAGAAGAAGAGCTGAAAACGCTCAGGCAGGAATTGACGCACTGCGTCAAGAGGTGGACACACTCATCGTTGTGCCAAATCAAAGATTAGTTGAACTTCGTGACGAACAATTAAGTTTCGTAGATGCATTTGCCATGGCCGATGACATTTTGCGTGCAGGTGTGCAAGGAATATCTGACTTGATTACTGAACCTGGCCTAATCAATCTGGACTTTGCAGACGTTAAGTCAATCATGCAGGGTGCTGGCACCTGTCTCATGGGAATTGGCACAGCAAAGGGAGAAGACAGATCAGTTAGAGCCGCCGAACAGGCGATTCACCACCCGCTTTTGGAAAGCAGCATTGACAACGCAAGAGGAGTGTTAATTCACTATGCAGCGGCCAACAATCTCAAGCTGTCAGAAGTTAATGACGCGGGTCGACTAATCCAAGAGGTTGTTCATCCTTCAGCCAACATTATTTTTGGAACATCGATTGACAACACCCTGGGTGATGAAATCAGAATCACTGTAATCGCTGCTGGCTTTGATGAGAATGGTTCAAGGTCCTTTAGTAGGCCTCAGGCGGCTGCAGTAATCGAACCAGAAGTACCAGCGCCTGCCCCTGTAGAACCGGAGCCAGCCACGAACTGGTTTGGTGCAAATACTGGGCGGACACAGATTGTTACTGAAGCAGATTCTGAACCTGAGCCAACTGAGGTTCTTAGAACCGAAGAACCTGTTTTAGAGCGTCGTGAGAGTGGATTCTTTGGACGCAAGCGTGAGTCGAAGTCATTCGATGACGGCTTTGATTTACCAGAGTTTTTGAAGTAGTAAAAGCTGTGTCGACCCTTGCGGAGCGACTAAGTCAGGTCCACAATCGGATTGAATCTGCTTGCCAGCTAGCCGCTCGAAGCCCAGCAGAAGTTGAGTTAACTGTCGTTACCAAAAACCATCCTGCCGCAATGGTGATAGAGCTGGCTCAGTTGGGTCAACATCATTTTGGTGAAAATCGAGATCAGGAAGCTTCAACTAAAGCCGAGGAAGTTTCCACTGTGTTGGATCGCAATCAAGCAATTTGGCATTTTGTGGGGCAGTTGCAAACCAATAAGGTCAAATCGGTCCTAGGGTATGCAAGTTTTATTCATTCCTTGGATAGAGCTTCTCTGCTGGCTGAACTAAATAAGCAACTCGCTAAAACGCCAGAGAAAAATATTGGGGTCTTTATTGAACTGAACCTAACC
>JBJTHM010000081.1:0-5484 GCA_046094465.1 Rhodoluna sp.
ATTAGGAACTGGAGTATCATCGAAGATGCTTGACAATTTCTTTTTACGACGAAAAATCATTGGACCACCCTAGCAATCCGAACAAAGTCATCGATAGATAACGCCTCGCCACGCATGGTTGGGGAGATGCCAGCCTTAGCTAGAAGCGCCTCAGCTTTTTCAGCGGAACCGGCAAATACTGCCAGCGCTTGCCGCAGGGTCTTACGGCGCTGGGCAAAGGCAGCGTCGATGATCTCAAAGGTCTTCCGTCGCAAACTTTCATCACCCAGTGCCACAGCACGCTTCTGGAAGAAGACCAGAGCAGAATCAACATTGGGCACCGGCCAAAAGACACTTCTTGAGATGTTGCCGGCAAGACTGCTCTGGGCATACCAAGCCAGCTTGGCACTTGGCGAGCCATAAACCTTAGAACCTGGTTTTGCTGCCAGCCGGTGGGCAACTTCAGCCTGAACTAGGACCACCCCCTTTTGAAGGGATGGGAAGTGTTCCAGAAAGTGAAGTAGCACTGGAACAGAAATGTTGTAGGGGAGATTGGCCACCAGTGCATCTGGAGCAAAAGGTAACTTGGTCACCCGAAGAGCATCCTCATGCACCAGCTGAAAGTTCTTAGCGCTGGTTTTTCTATTGACGGTATCGGTGATAGCTGCTGCCATCTTTGAATCAACTTCAACGGCAACAAGATCATCTACCACTTCTAAAAGCCCAAGGGTTAGTGAACCTAAACCAGGGCCTATCTCAACTACTTTTTCTGAACGGATAAGTTTTGCAACGCTAACAATCTTTCTGATTGTGTTCGGATCTATCACAAAGTTCTGCCCCAGCTTTTTTGTTGGGACCACGCCTAGCTGATCGGCCAGAAGTCTAATCTCCTGAGCACCTAAAAGCTCTGTCACTTCAGCCCATCTTTCCAAGACCCATAGACTCGCTCGGTGTTTAAAGTAAGCTGCGCTGAAAGTTCATCCTCCGTGACACTTCTAACCTCAGCCATTTTTCTAACGGTTAGTGGAATCAGATATGGAGAATTTGGCCGACCTCTAAATGGTTCCGGAGTCAAAAAAGGTGCATCTGTCTCAACTAGAATCAGCTCCTTTGGCATAAGAGCTAGAGCATCTCTGAGATTCTGATTCTTTTTGAATGTTACAGTTCCAGCAAAAGAGGCGTACCAACCATGCTCAATCAGTATTTCGGCAAGTTCGGTATCCCCGCTAAAGCAGTGAAACACACAGCGCTCTGGAGCGCCAACTCGAAGCAGTGTCTCGACAACATCCCGATGAGCATCTCTGTCGTGAATTTGCAATGCCACGTTGTTTTCTTTAGCAATTCGGATGTGCTCTTCGAAACTGTGCTGCTGCAGGAAAATTCTCTCCGCCTCGGTTCGGAAATAATCCAATCCGGTTTCACCAATCGCTCTGACTCTTGGTTGTGGAGCAAGTTTGGCTATCTCAGCAATAGCTTCATCCAGCTGCACAACGCTTTCATACTCAGCCGCCACATTTGGATGCAGGGCCGCTGCGGCAACCAATCGTGGCTCAACTTGAGCTATCTCGGCAGACCACCGCGAGGTTGCAACCGAGCCGCCAACCTGCACTCCGCCTAAAATGCCGGCTTGGTTGGCTAATTCCAGATGCTCGCGATAATCCATCGGGTTCTCACCATCAGCTATCTCAAGGTGAGTGTGGTTGTCGTAGGTGCCGATACGAAGCGGTTCCGGTAGATCCGGGTAACTTAGATCTCGTTTAGAGCCGTCCTCGGATTTTCGATCACGAACCCGGATGTAGTTTTCGCTAGGTAAATCGTTACTCATCTTTGCTTTCGATGCGCGGGAAGAGCACATCTAAATCACTTACCGTAGCGCTTACCAGCTGACCCCAGTTACCAGCCTCAGAAATGTTTTGCTCGCTAAGTTCACCCAATTTGCCTTCGGTGAGAGCTGCCCAGAGCTTCGCTGTCGCCTTAGGGATAACAGGAGACAAAAGCACTGTTAGGGCTCGTAACCCTTCGGCAGCGCAGTAGAGGACGCTCGCTAGGCGATCTCGGTTGGCTTCGTCTTTGGCAAGAACCCAGGGCTCTTCAGTGGTTATGTAGTTATTTAGTTCATCGACCAGTGTCCAGATGCTCACAATCGCCTCAGTTATTGCCGTTCTGTCGATTGCCTGATTAGCATTCTTGGATGCCGTTTCAGCCACCGCAATAAGTTTCTGATCAGCATCACTGTATTCAGCCGGAGTTGGAATTACTCCAGCAAAATATTTTTTGACCATGGCAATAGTTCTTGAGGCAAGATTGCCAAAACCATTTGCCAATTCTGCTTGGTATCTTGCCGAAAGGTCTTCCCAACTAAAGGAACCATCTTGACCAAAGTTGATGGCTTTCATGAAGTAGTAGCGGAAAGCATCAGATCCGAAACCATCGGTTATCTGATTAGGAGCAATACCGGTAAGTTTCGACTTTGACATTTTTTCGCCACCGACTAAAAGCCAACCGTGTCCAAAAATCTGCCCAGGGATTTCTAGTTCAGCCGCCATCAGCATCGCTGGCCAAATCACGGCATGGAATCGCAAGATATCCTTGCCGACAATTTGAATATTTGCCGGCCAGTATGTTCTGAACTTATTCTCATCCTCGCCAAAGCCGATTGCCGTCACATAATTTAGTAGCGCATCAAACCAGACGTAGGTGATGTGGCTTGGGTCCCAGGGTATGTCAATGCCCCAGTCGAACTTATCTTTTGATCTGGAGATTGAAAGGTCATCCAGGCCACGGCTGACAAAAGAAACAACCTCGTTCTTAGCTGTTTCTGGAGCAATAAATTCTGGATTCTGGTTGTAGAAATCAAGTAGCGGTTGCTGGAACTGGCTGAGCCTAAAAAAGTAGTTGGTTTCCTCAAGTTCCTCAACTGGCTTTGAGTGAATGGCGCATACTTCCTGTCCGGAAAACTCACCAGTGCCAGGAACAAGATCTGATTTATTCTTGTATTCCTCACAACCTACGCAGTAGGCACCTTTGAAAGACCCCTGATAGATAAAGCCCGCATCGTAGAGCTTTTGCAAGAACTTCTGAACGTTTCGTTTGTGTCTATCCTCGGTGGTTCTAATAAAATCCTGGTTATCTATATCGATGGTCTCAATTAGCGGAAGCCAGGCATCATGAACCAACCGGTCAGTCCAGTCCTGTGGTGCTGAGTTGTTTGCAGTGGCAGTTCTGAGAACCTTCTCACCGTGCTCATCGGTTCCTAATAATAGAAAAGAATCCTCGCCTCTGGCTCGGTGCCACCTGGCTAAAACATCTGCAGCCACTTCGGTGTATGCGTGACCGATGTGTGGCGCGTCATTCACATAGAAAATAGGTGTGGTTATGTAGAAGGAGTTCTTTTCGGTCATCGAGTTAATCCTATTCGGCTCTCGAAGCTATTGTCTGATCGTAGAGCTCGCTTTTAGATACACCAGAGATCTTTGCAACTATTCCACAAGCTTCCTTGAGGCTCTTCCCTTCAGCTTTTAGAGCCTCGACTAGTTCCACCAGCGTTTCTAGATCTTGAGTAACTTTTTGAGTGGCACCGGAAAGCACGAGCACCATCTCCCCCTTAGGCTCTGATTTCGCCCACTCAAGAATTTGCCCTAGTTCACCACGAATTGTTTCCTCAAATTTCTTGGTCATTTCTCTTGAAACACTCGCCTGTCTATCTGCACCAAAAACTTCGATAGCGCCGGAAAGAGTCTCGACCAAGCGATTGGGTGATTCGAAGAAAATCATGGTGCGCGATTCAGCTTTGAGGTTTTTGAAAAATTCCAATCGCTCTGATGATTTCCGTGGCACAAATCCTTCAAAACTGAATCGGTCGGTGGGTAAACCAGAAACAGCCAGTGCTGCCAAAACTGCCGAAGGTCCCGGTATCACTCTGATCTCAACTCCCGCTTTAGCCATTTCGCGAACTAGAACAAAACCGGGATCGGAGATTGTCGGCATACCGGCATCTGAAACTAAGAGCAAATCTTGCTCTTGGGCCAAATCGACTAACTCGTTGACTTTTTCGCGCTCGTTGTGCTCGTTTAGGCTTATCAGTCGAGCCTGCAAAGTGATTCCTAAGCCCTGAGCTAATTTCTGAACCACGCGGGTATCCTCAGCAGCAATGGTTTTTGCCTCGACCAGCGCCTCGATGAGGCGTTTAGAGGCGTCAGAGAGATTCCCGATAGGTGTTGCAGCCAAAATGAGCATGATTCATTCTCGCAAACTAGCATTTAGTAGTGGTGACACTTTTACGTAATAAGACTCAAATGGCTAGGTTCATGCCGGTTTTAATCCTGGCGTTAGCGGCGTTCTTACGTCTATTTGGCCTAGGTTTCCCAAACAGCCTAGTTTTTGATGAAACCTACTACGTCAAAGACGCTTTCTCACTGCTGCAGCACGGGGTTGAACTGAACTGGCTCGATGGTTCAGATAGTCAATTCGCCCAGGGAGACACCAGTGGGCTAACCACTGAACCAAGCTTTGTGGTTCACCCACCTTTGGGTAAATGGCTTATTTCTCTCGGCATTCTAATCTTTGGACCAGCAAACCCTTTAGGCTGGCGAATTGTCGTGGCGCTACTTGGTATCGCCACAGTCTGGTTGGGCATGAAATGTGCTGAGCGGATTTTTGAATCAAAACTTTGGGCAAACCTAACTGGATTTCTCTTAGCCATAGATGGGGTGGGAATTGTTTTATCCAGGACTGCCCTGTTAGATCAGATTCTAGGCTTTTTTGCCCTGCTGGCTTTTTTCTTCCTGCTCAAAGATCTTGCAGATACTTCACGCTACCGTCCATGGCTTATCGCCATGGGAATTTCACTTGGGTTAGCAACTTCTGTGAAATGGTCTGGGCTATATTTTCTTGCCGTCTTTACGCTCTACCGGTTTTTGGTCAGCGGCTCAAGAAATTACCGTATGCATAAAAAACTTGAGAGTGAAACTGGCAAACTCGATTCGAGGCTTTGGCTTAGGCCAACGTTTTTTGAAGGAATCAAAACTGTATTTTTTGTCACAGTCCCAGCGGCAACCGTTTATCTACTCTCCTGGACAGGTTGGTTCCTATCCAAATCTGGTTGGGATAGAAATTATGCTGAATCAAATCCTGCCTCAGGTTTTCTAGCACTACTTCCAAAGCCTCTGCAGTCTTGGTGGCACTATCATGTTGAAATATATGGTTTTCACGCTAACCTGCACTCCTCACATCCTTACGAAGCAAATCCACTCAGTTGGATTTTCATGCTTAGACCGACTTCTTTCTTTTGGGAGGAGAAAACCGGCGGTTGCCTATTTGGCTCGAAAACCAGTGAGTGTGTTTCAGCGATAACCTCGCTTGGCAACCCAATTATTTGGTGGGGTGCAGTCTTAGCCAGCAGTGTTCTAATCGGTAGCTGGTTTAGAACCAGAGATCGAGTACGACACTTCTGTTGGTTGGAATTATCGCAGGCTACGTACCTTGGCTATTTCTGATGAGTAGAAC
>JBJTHM010000082.1:0-3022 GCA_046094465.1 Rhodoluna sp.
CCTCACTCATCATGGCCTGGCGTGAGTCAATGCGCCTGCATAGCAAATTATGAATATAGAAGAGTGGGGGTCTAATCGCTAGCCCGCATAATCTTCAATTGATGGGCCTTTTAGTTATTGATTAATTTTTGGGGGCAACAACGTGCCATTACCTTTCGCAACAACGACGAGGTACCCCTGCGACAATTGCAAGGATACGACCTCGTACAAATGTTCGCAAATTGAGGAAATGCTCTGAAAAGTTTTCCGTTGATACTCTATTGCTATGCAGTTTCACCAAGTCATGTCAGTCAACTCGCGAAGTCACATTCACAAGCGTGAAATGACCAACCGCAAGTGGGTTGTGCAGGGATCGAACCTGCGACCCGGTGATTAAGAGTTAGCAGAAGATCTCTCTCCAGCACAACCAAACCATTGTTTTGCGCGGAGTCTAGCCTGGCTTTATGCGAAAAGCGACCCCGTTGGAAGTTTTCTATTGCCGACTTATTGCCGACTTCTCTCCTCTCGCAATCGAGTCCACCCAAATAAGAACTTACTTCCGAAGCACCTCAATCAGATCAAATGTTCCCGACTTCTTTACTGTTATCTGGATACCATCGATTGTAAAGGTTTCACCTTCATAGCCCAGTATTTTGCTTGGAGAATCGGGCCGTATGAACCACTCAGGACTTTTTTCTTGATCAACACGTGCGTAATATGACCACTGGTTCATCTCCCACTCGAGTCCATCTACGCTTCGGTCAAATCTTGCGTACACCTTGCTTGTATCAACCTTGGTCACGGTTACCCCCGCGAGCCCCTTAGGGAAGTTCGAATACGGCCCAGGCCTTCGAGATTCAATGACTAGCATCTCTTTATCGCTTATCTTTACCATGACCGAGGTTTGACCTTTGGGGTTAACATCTATTGATTCAAGTTGCACTTCAACCTTTTGCAGATTTCTCTTATCTAGGCAAATGATGTTCTTTTCATCGTACCAACCGTTCACAAACCCGCTCCACATGTCTACATAAGCTGGGGAACCATATCCATAATTTCTTCCATTTGTGATTTCTATGTTGGTCGGGCCGAGTATGAAGAAGTTACCCGGAGCATGTAGTGAGAAGCCGATACCGTGAAGTACTTCGTGATAGTAATACCAGGAGGTGTTTTGTGGCCCTAACCAATTAACACTTGGATCGCCGCCCCAGTAGTAGGGAGAGAAAGTGCCGAATGGAAGTTCTACCGGAATTGACTTATGCGGCATATATCCATTGTTTGTACCAAGGAGTGACTCTGGAAAGTAAATGAGAACTATCTCAACATCCTTTAACGAAAGCGTCTTATTTACTTCTGTAAAAACTTCTCTCGCCATTTGTTGATCAGCTTGTCCACCAAAGGCTTTTTGATTGTATTCGCTCGACAGACCAGGTACTCGAGTCCAATTGTTCAATTCATGCCAGCGCCACTTTAGCTTTCCACCTGACCAGAAATCAACCCAAGCATCAAAATTCTTTTGTAAGTCTGGCTCCTGTTCAAAAGGTTTTCCTCTACCAGGTGCATCTTTAAAATCAATTCCTACGAGCGCGATGTCAACAATCCCAGTTGACGGTTTAAATCTCTCGGGACGCGGAAAGTACTGAGATATTGCATGAGATTGATCTCCAGGGCGAGCATCTCGCAACTTGCACGTCTCTATTGATTCTTTATTACCGTTGAAAATAGTGACCTTTGAATCTCTTTCAATCAATGACCACGCATTCTGATCACCTCTGATACGACGACACTCCAAGTATCCATCAGGCGTCGTTAATTGTTTGCCAACTTGAATACATTTGCCACCTGCAACACCTGCAGTACTGGGCAAACTAGAATCTGTTTTGCATGGAAGAGAAGTGAAGCTGTGTCTTCTCACATCGCTTAGAAGTGTTCCCTGACCCCTTTCTCCTGACCACATTTTCACTCTTAAGTTATAACGAATGTCACATTCCAACTTATCAATCATGGCGCTCACTTCGTTACTGCTCGCGTCCATGATTGCTGTGCTCAAAAGTACGTTTGAATTAAGGAAGGATTCCAAACTGATCTGGTAAGACTTAAATTCTGCCCCCTGCAGGCGCACTTTGAGTCCATTACTTTGGGTTACGTCTGAGTAAATGACCCTAATGCCTCTTTTTGGAACCGTGATTGGTCGGTCCTTAATGTTTGGATCATAAGGACCACAGTCACCCGACTCGGCCCTAGGAGATTCATTATTTCTTCCTGTGGATGCAATATTTGTACCATCAATATTCCAATAGGCAATGAATTCTGAAGCATAAATTACGTAGCAAATCGTTCCCTCGACAAAGAAACTTACGTTTTCTGCAGAGTCTCTGATTAGTCCTGAATCAAAACTCTCTCCACCTTTGCGAGGTGAAATTATTCTTACCCGAAAGGACTTGTATCCAGAATATGCATCTTCACGAAGAACAACGGCGGAATTTGCGCCCAAAGCGGCAGCCCACCCAGAGTTTCCTCGAGTTCTCGTTGCTGTTATGTACGAATCTGTGGATTGGAGTGAGGATTGTGTCGGAGTTGGTGTCGGACTTGGCGTTGGAGTCGGACTTGGTGTCGGACTTGGCGTTGGAGTCGGACTGGGTTGCTTTTTAGCAACAGCAACACCTTTATTCCAAAAGAGTTTCTTTCCACTCTTAATGCAGGTGTACTTCTTGCCCAAGTGAGTCTTCGTGATTCCTGCCTTTGCGCAGACCGCGCCGGCCTTAGGAGGCGTTGCAGATTGAGTCGGAGGTAAGGCTAGAAGAAGAGACAAAACCAGAAAGATTAGAACTGATTTCCGCGCTCGCACCTGCCCAGATTATTGGCTACTGCCTCGCCACTGCATCAAATCCGCAGGAATAAGTGGGTTTCCATGGTCATTTCATCACTGTTATCAGCTAATAAGGAAAAAGTTGAGACCGCACTTTTGCGGAATTTGCACCCTTTGATGCTGATAACAAGGAAATTGGGCTACTGCCTTATTGACTGTAGTTACGGATGTAAG
>JBJTHM010000083.1:0-3828 GCA_046094465.1 Rhodoluna sp.
GATTGTGATGATCGGCGAAATTGGTGGCGATGCCGAAGAGCGCGCTGCCGCATTTATCAAGGAATATGTCACCAAACCTGTGGTCGGTTATGTCGCTGGATTTACTGCTCCTGAAGGAAAAACGATGGGGCATGCAGGTGCAATAGTTTCAGGCTCATCCGGAACAGCAGCGGCGAAGAAAGTTGCGCTTGAAGCAGCAGGGGTAAAAGTAGGTAAAACCCCAAGTGAAACCGCAACGCTACTTCGCTCCATCCTTAACTCCTGATTTAACCAATGTCTCGTCTGCTGCTTGTTAGCTTTCAACAAGCAGTTCGAAGTATTACTTTGGCAATCCTTCCGATTGCTTTTGCAGCTCTCTTAGTTTGGGCTACGGCAGGAAGTTCAAATGGAAATACTGCTGATCCACTTCGAGCTGCGCTCTGGCTCTTCTTAGCTGCCCACCATGTTCCATTACAACTCTCGTTATCAAATCAAACAATCTCTGGGATCCTGACATTTCTTCCACTCGGGGCGTTGATCGTTCCTTACCTGACTGCAAAGAGTGGCTACAACAGAATGGTAGAAATTCTTGGCCCGCCAGACCAACGAACAAAACGGCTTTATATTCTTGATTATGCGCTCTGTTACGCGGTGGTTTCCTATCTAATTGCACTGTCCACTATGGGCTCTACCGTTTATTCACCTTTCTATCTTGCAATTCCAGTGATCTTTATCGTCTGCTCAGTCTTTACCTACATCATCAGTGGCGTTCTTCCCGCGCATCAGCGCACCAGACCTTGGCAACGCGCGCTTCGTTTTGCTTGGATATCAACGATCTTCCTAGTGGGATTTGCCGCCGTGATTCTCGCGCTCTCCTTAGCAATTCACTTCATGACGGTAGTAAAACTAACTCAAGTCATTTCCCCTGGAATCACTGGCGGGATTGCTTTTCTTGGTTTACAACTCTTCTATCTACCGAATATCGCTGTCGCAACGTTGAGTTATCTAGTCGGTGCTGGCATTCGTATTGGTAGTGGAACGCTGATTTCACCTTTTACCCATCGAGTTGATGAGATTCCCGCCATCCCACTGCTCGGTGCGTTGCCACTCCAAAGTCGGTTCTGGTTAACTCTCCTTGCGATTGCTCCGATTGCGGTGGGATTTGTGATGGCGCGTTACGCGACTGCTAGTTTCAGCGATATCGTCGAAGTCAAACGATTTATTCTCTCTGCGCATATATTCATCTTTGCCTTTGCTCTTGTCTTGGCACTTTTCTCCGGAGGTGAATTGCTCTCATCAAATCTGAGTTTTGTGGGACCAATCTGGTGGCTGATGCCGATTCTTCTAACAGCAGAATCAGCACTTGGTGTTGCCCTCTCGATCGGAGTTCCGATATTGATTAACCGCGTCAAGGCTGCTCGTGCCAGCGCGTAGATTCACTCGCGCTCTGATATCTGTTTCAGATAAGAGCGGAATCATTGAACTAGCTGGCGATCTTTACCGCCAAGGAGTTGAGATCGTTGCATCGGATGGAACTGCAGCCACTCTCCGCGGCGCTGGAATCTCAGCGCGCGCAGTCTCGGAGATCACTGGATCACCGGAGTTACTCGGCGGAAAAGTGAAAACACTTCATCCGACTATTCACGCTGCTGTTTTAGCTAGCGAAAGCGAACTAAAAGAATTAGCTCAGGTGGGAATTGAACCCATTGATCTGGTGATCGTCAATCTTTATACCCCGGAGTTCTTTGATATTGGTGGCCCTGCGTTGATTCGCGCAGCGGCGAAGAACTACGCGCGAGTGACCGTCGTAACTAGCCCGGAGCAATATCCCGAATTGCGGCAGATGTTGGAGAGCGGAAGTACTGAAGCCGATCGAAAGCGCTTCGCAGAAAAAGCAATCACATTAACAGCTGAATACGATCTAGCAATCCTGAAGAATCTTGGCAGAGAACTTCGTTATGGTGAAAACCCCCATCAACGAGGTTGGATTAGTGGTAGTTCTGGTCTTGCTGGCGCTGAGGTCCTGCAAGGGAAAGCAATCTCTTTTAACAATTATCTCGATGCCAATGCAGGTCTCAAGATTATTCGCTCGCTCACTCAACCTTCGATTGCAATCATCAAACATGGAATTCCAAGTGGCGTTGCAAGTGCTGCGAGCATTGAATCTGCATGGGAGTTGGCCCTGAAATCTGATCCGCTTTCTGCATTTGGTGGTGTGATTGTTGCCAATCGAGCGATTACAGGCGAGCTCGCTCAGGTCATTAATCAATCATTCTTTGAACAGATTCTGGCACCAGAATTTTCCGAGCAAGCCCGTAAAACCTTTAGCGAGAAGAAAAATCTTCGACTGATCGCGTTACAAGACGCGGAGCCATCTTCACGTGTGGAGATGAGAGCGATTGATGGCGGATTCCTCCTTCAAGAGCCAGATCGTGGAAGCGAATTGGATCTCTCAGAGCACTGGAAATTGGTTTCGGGAGCGCCACTGACTAATTTTGATGATGCGCTTTTTGCTTGGAAAATCTCGCAATCAGTTCCAAGTAATGCGATTGTGGTTGCAAAGCAACAAGCAACAGTGGGGATTGGCAGCGGTCAAGTTAATCGAGTTGATGCCGTACGGCTTGCGACCTCACGAGCGGGTCAAAGAGCGATTGGTTCGGTTGCTGCTAGTGATGCTTTCTTTCCTTTCGCGGACGGATTACAGATTCTGATCGATGCAGGCGTGAGCGCAGTAGTACAACCTGGCGGAAGCGTTCGAGATGATGAAGTGATTGCTCTTGCTCAATCTGCGGGTATAACAATGTATTTCACCGGTATTCGCCACTTCTCTCATAATTAAAGGGAGCCAACTACAATCGCGCCATGACAAGCGCGCGAATTCTTGATGGCAATCTCGCCGCATCACACATCAAATCAGAGCTGATTGCTCGGATATCGCGCCTATCTACCAAGCCTGGATTAGCAACAATTCTTGTGGGCAATGACCCAGGTTCTATTTCCTATGTTGCCGGGAAACATCGAGATTGTGCAGAAGATGGAATTGAATCTATCCGTCTTGAACTACCGGCGGAAACGTCTACGGAAGTTTTGATCAGCAAGATCGCAGATCTCAATAGTGATCCACGATGTACCGGAATGATCGTTCAGCTTCCACTTCCACCGCAGCTCAATTCTTTGGAGATTCTGAGCAAAGTCGATCCGGGAAAGGATGCTGATGGATTACACCCCATTAACTTAGGCAAGTTGGTACTTAATCAGAGTTCGATTCACCCTTGTACTCCGCTAGCAATCGTTGAATTAGCGAAGCGAAATCAGATCTCTTTTTCTGGCAAAGATGTTGTTGTTATAGGGCGCGGAACGACTGTCGGAAGGCCATTAGGTCTGCTCTTATCTCAGAAAAGTTCCAATGCGACCGTGACCCTGACACACACTGGAACTCACAAACTTCCAGAACACACCAAGCGAGCAGACATCATCATTGTAGCAATCGGAAGACCTCACTTCTTAACAGCAGAGATGGTGAAAAGCGGTGCAGTTGTCTTTGATGTGGGAATAACGCGGAGTGATGATGGACTCGTTGGAGATGTTCATCCCGATGTTGCGCAAGTTGCCAGCGCACTCGCGCCAATGCCTGGGGGAGTTGGTCCCATGACTCGCGCGATGTTGCTTTCCAATATTGTTTCGTTAGCGGAAGCGAATGAAGGAAAGAACCATTAAGAAATCAGCGCTTATTTCCTATTTCGTCGCAGCGCTTGGCGTAGTGATAGGTGGAGTGCAATCGCCGCGGATTGGTGCAATCACCATCGCAATGAGTCTGGTGATTTTTGCCTATCCAGATTTTCGCCAGAA
>JBJTHM010000084.1:0-17509 GCA_046094465.1 Rhodoluna sp.
GTCATAAACATTGTGGCTATTTATAAGAACAGCTCCGGCGGAATCTCAATATCTAAGTCGCACCAAATAACGCTTCCTTAGCTCATAGCTAGGTTGCTTATTTCGGTAACCAAGGACATGGCGAAATACTTACAAATCAAGCATCTTTTCGCTGTTATTTTCCACATCCAGCACTTTTGCCCTAGAATGAGAAAGCCTGCGGGAGTGGCGAAATTGGCAGACGCACTAGATTTAGGTTCTAGCGCCTATGGCGTGTGGGTTCAAGTCCCACCTTCCGCACCATTGAGGTCGAGTTAGCTCGGCCTCGATTACTTTAAGGCCTTTACAGCTAAAACCGCAGCACCTGCATCAATGATTCCTATACCGCAAAGACCCGTTGTCAGTTTTGTTCCATCACGCAAAGTAACAGTCTCCTGCAGGATTGAACAATCTGAACTCGTATTGAAGGCTTTGGCTGTCTTCGAGAGTATTTCCCAGACCTGATCATCAGTTAGGTTGGGTTTAACTGAATACATCAGAGCCACAACTCCCGCAGCTATTGGGGAAGCCATCGAGGTGCCCATTTCACTCTCGTAGGTTGGTTGTCCAATAGTAGTTTTACCAGTATTCCAGGTTGACCAAATTCCTCCATTAGCAGGTAGGTCAGAGCCAACCTTGTCATCGCCACCCGGCGCTGAAATGTCAACACCGATGTATACACCCTGCGCCTGTGAATAATAAGAGTAGTTGCTATACCAAGATCGATCTCCGTAGTAGCCAGTTGCACCGATGGTTATGTTCCCATAGCAGTTTCCTGGATAAGAACTAGTGGCATACTGATTATCGTTTCCAGCAGCAGTGACTAGAGTTACATCCCTGACCTTGGCGGCATCGATTGCCAACTGGGTCGGAGAATTCGAATAGCAGTTGGTGAAATTAGTCGATCCAATAGATAGATTCACCACCTTAGCCACATTTCGGTTGGTTGGGACACCACTTATTGGCACTCCGATTGCCCAATTGATTCCCGCGGCAATATCACTCTCACTACCACCGTTCACCCCGAGAACTCTGACCGGTGAAATCTTCACATTCGGGGCAATTCCTGTAATCCCTATCGAATTCGAAGCCGCAGCAATGATTCCTGCTACGTGGGTGCCGTGCCAAGAAGAATCCTCTTTACTGTTGTAATCCCCCATGTCGGTTGGGTCTGCATCGCGTCCATTCCCATCTCTGGCATTCGAGGCGCTGGAAATGAAATCGTAGCCGGTTACAACATTGTCGTTCAGATCAGGATGTGAGGTGATACCGGAATCAACCACTGCAACAACGATGCTGGGGTTACCTTTTGTTATTCTCCAGGCAGGTTCAACATTGATTCCATACTGCGAGTTCAAATACCATTGCTTATCAAACATAGGATCGGGAACCTCTTGGTTAGCGTCACTAGTAGCACTTCCCCTAGCATTAGTTGCTGTGACCAAAACCTGATACTGCTTCCCCGCCTGCAGCCCACTTAATGTGCATGAGTTCGATGTGGTGTTGCAGTTGGCAACAGTTTGATCACTAGCTGTTGCACTGACTTGGTAGCTAACTGCAAGGCCACCTTTTTGAGATTTTGTTTGAGGGAGCCAGATAACCCCTGGGTCGGCTGAGGTAATTGTTCCAGAGCTTTGAAGGATTGGCTTCTCCGGCGTAGTCGTAGGTGTGAATGAAGCAATGTTGGATGAACTACTAACCGCCATCTTCGTACCCGAGGTATTTCTGGTTATGGCAGCAACGCGAAACCTTGCTTCACTTCCGGCAACAAGATCTGTCGAGACAGTGGCTAAGGTGAGCTTTGATTGCGAATTACTCACTAAGGTCAGATACTTACCAGATACTGGATCCCATTTAGAAATCCGGTAACCCCAAAGAACACCACCATTGAGTCTGACAGGTGCTTTCCAAGTTAGTTTGACCCGGGCTAAGTTTGGTTTCGACTGCGTCCAACCATCACTGGCAACAAGGTTGCTGGGTGCGCTGCTTGCTTTTATTAGTCCCATAGTAGGACTGCGTCTTGTTACACTGGCTTCTTCTAAGAGATGGTCCAGATAAATTGTTTCGATTCTAGAATCAGAGACCAACTTGGTGGCGATTCTAAAAGCTTCTTGCTCACTTTTTGGCTCGTGAAACTTAACCGACCACATTCCAAGACCTAAATCAAGTGGCTTAGAAACCTGCGCTTGGACGGCTGAGATCCCAACTAAATTGCCGAAGAGATCCAATGGGTCAACTTGGTCCCGATACTTAATTGCTAAGCCCACAACCGGTTTGTCTTTGAACCTAGTTTCACTGGAAATGCTTGCCCGTGCTGAGGGTAAGTTAACCGCCACTAAAGCCGTCAGCGTCAATGCTGAACCAACAATTAGAGCGAGCAATCGAGAAGTCCTCATGACTGCGAGATTAGTTTTTCTAGCTGAATGTTTCCTGAACTTACTCACAAGCTTCTCTGCATCAGAATTGTGCCTAGCCAACGATTGAACTTGAAGCCGACCTTACCGAGGTGGCCCTGTCGCTTGAAACCAAAGGCCTCATGAAGGGCAATCGAGGGATCTGCCCCCTTGTCACTTATTACTGCGACCACTTCCTTAACCCCAGCTAATTTTGCTAACTCGAGTAACTCCTTAAGTAGCCTGGTTCCCAGCTTTTTGCCAATTGCCGCTGGACGAAGATAAATGGTGTCTTCCACGGTCCTGCGATAGGCAGCTTTTTGTCGCCATGGTGCCACGTAGGCAAAACCTTGAATTAGCCCTGACTCTGTTGCCGCGACGATGAAGGGAAGTTCGAGCGATTCAAGGTAGTTAAATTTGTCTTTCCAGAAATCTTCAGTGGTTTTTTCTATGTCAAAAGTCACCACGGAATTGACAACGTAATAGTTATAGATTTCAGATACTTGCTGCATGTCCTGCAAGCTAGCGCTTCTAATGGCGATTGACTCTATTGTTGGTTCAGCCGCCTCACCCTTGGTTTTCAGCCGACGAACTAAACGCCAACGCGACTCTGAATCAAGCGGCATCAGTTCTCCCTCATCTCTGGATTCCAATCTATCGGCTCTAAACCTAGACCTACCAAAGCTTGGTTGGCTCGACTAAATGGCTTAGAGCCGAGAAATCCTCTAGTTGCTGACAAAGGCGAAGGGTGGGCCGATTCAATCACAGTCAAACCTGAAATTGAATTAGCCAGTGCTTTCGCAGAATTTCCCCATGCAAGACAAACTACTTTTTGATGTTTCGACAATACAACTAATGCCTCTTTGGTAAATTGCTGCCAACCCAACCCTCTGTGAGCCTGAGGATTGTTTGGCTCTGTAGTCAACACCGTGTTCAGAAGGAGCACTCCCCGATCTTGCCACGCTTCCAGAGTCGCATTCTCCGATACTGCAATTCCAAGGTCTTGCTGGATTTCGTAAAAGATGTTCTGCAGGGATCTTGGTCTAGCTTCGCCCCGCTTCACTGCAAAGGCCAAACCCAAGGCAACGCCTGGGGTGGGGTATGGATCCTGGCCTAAAATAACAGCCCTCAATTCACTTGGGTCATTAGCCAAGGCCCTCATGACCATATCTGTTGGAGGCAGGGTCTTCCGCTCCAGCACCTTGGTTTCAATCTCGGCAAGCAGTTCACGAGTGTGGGCCAGCCACTTCTGCCAAGTTGGGTGCATTTGCTCAAAGAACATAAGTAAATGTTAGGTCTGATTTGGTGCCAAAATAGGTGAAGCAAGTAAATAGAATCGAGGATTCGTGAACTACCAAGAACTAATTGACCAAGCTCACTCCATGCAGTCAGACCTAGTGAGAATCAGGCGCGAACTGCACCAAACACCTGAGTTTGGTTTGGATCTTCCTAAGACGCTAGAGATTATCCTGCGCGAATCAGGCGATTTAGGCGAAGTCACTTTAGGGAAAGATATATCTGCCGCGGCAATACTTATCAAAGGTGCAAAGCCAGGACCGACAGTCCTACTGAGAGCTGACATGGACGCGCTTGCAGTCACTGAAGACACCGGTTTAGATTTTGCATCAACCAACGGATACATGCACGCTTGCGGTCACGATCTTCACATGGCAATCGGTGTTGGTGCTGCCAGATTGGTTCATGCTAACCGAGACAAACTCAATGGAAATGTCTTGATGTTCTTCCAACCGGGTGAAGAGGGACATGATGGAGCAGGCCACATGCTCGCGCAGCAGATGCACATGGTCTCTGGAGAAAAGCCTGTCGCCGCCTATGGATTGCACGTTTTCTCGGTCGTGCCTTCAGGAATCTTCACTACTAAGAAAGACACCATGATGGCTTCTGCCGGAGACATGCTGGTTACCATAACCGGTCGAGGTGGTCACGGTTCAATGCCTTGGACTGCGAATGACCCAATCACAGGAATGATTGAGATTCTTAGCACGATGCAATCATTTATTGCTAAAAACTTTGATGCGCTTGACCCAATCATCGTTAACGTTGGCTGGATTAAAGCTGGTAATGATCACACTACGAACATAGTTCCTGAGACAGTTAGCTTCGGAGCAACTGTTAGGTCATTCTCCAAGAAGGGTTATAACGAAACCCGAGAGAAACTTACTGCATTCATTAAAGGTATGGCAGAGGCAATGGGGCTCAAAGCAGAGGTTGAGTTTTCTCCAGCCACTAAGGTTCTAATCAACCACCATGAGGCAGTTGATCGCATTGAAGCTGTGACAAAGCAGATGTTTGGTCCAGAACGTTACATGACCATGAGTCAACCGATCCCAGGTGGTGAGGACTATGCCAGCATCGTGGAGGAAATCCCAGGTGCCTTTATTTTCTTAGGAGCTGCTCAACCAGGTCTCAAACCAGAGCAACTCGAGTCCAACCACTCAAATAAGGCTCAGTTTGATGAGGCAGTGCTGGCTGACGGAGCAGCACTTCTGGCAGCCCTTGCCTTTGACAAGCTGGGCTAAGCATAAAGGTTTCATAAACCTTCGGTTTGGTTAGAGCACATTTTTTAGTTCACGCCTACTCTTAGAAGAGGTAACACTCCAAAAGAGAAAGCATCAATGACGATGAATAATGATTCCAAAAACTGGGGGTTTGAAACTACCCAGATCCATGCCGGTTACACCGTAGAACCAACTACCGGATCCATAGTTCCCCCGCTCTATGACACAGCAGCGTATCTTTTCAAATCTGCTGAGCACGCTAGAAGACTTTTTGGTCTTTCCGAAGCTGGGAATATCTACACCAGAATCAATAACCCAACCCAAGATTTTGCCGAACAAAGAATAGCTGCACTGGAAGGTGGAACCGCAGCACTACTGCTCTCATCCGGGCAGGCTGCCGAAACATACTCAATCATGAATATTGCCAATGCTGGCGATCACGTTGTTGCATCCTCCAGGGTGTATGGCGGAACTTATTCACTGCTGAAATACACCTTGCCTAAATTTGGTATCGAGACAACTTTTATTGATGACCAAGACGACCTTGAAGCTTGGGAGAAAGCCATAAGGCCAAACACTAAAGTTTTCTACGGTGAAAGCTTAGGTAATCCAAGAGTTGCTGTTTTAGATATCGAAGGAATATCTGAAATAGCTCACCGTCACGGAATCCCAATGATTGTTGATAACACGGTGGCAACTCCCTACCTAATCAAACCTTTCGAGCACGGTGCTGATATTGTGATTCACTCGGCAACTAAGTTCCTCTCCGGTCACGGCACCATAATCGCCGGCGTTGTGGTCGACGGTGGAAAATTCAAGTGGTCAGCCAGCGATAAATTCCCAGGGCTAACTACACCTGACCCCTCCTATCACGGCATCACCTATGCCAAAGATGTTGGCGATGAAATCGCCTACATCGTCAAAGCAAGAGTCCAGCTACTTAGAGACATGGGCTCATCAATTGCACCGACCAGCGCTCATGAACTCTTGCAGGGCATGACGACGCTGAGCCTGCGTATGGAGCGCCACAACGAGAATGCGGTGAAGGTGGCCAACTGGCTCTCTTCCCACCCACAGGTCGAGTTCGTGAACTATGCCGGTATAGCTTCATCCCCCGATTACAAGGCCGGTCAGAAATACGCTCCTAAGGGTTGCGGTGCAGTGATGAGCTTTGAAATCAAGGGTGGCTCTGCCATGGGTGAAAGATTTGTTGAATCCGTGAAGCTGTTCAAACATGTTGCCAACATTGGCGATGTTCGAAGCCTTTGTATACACCCAGCCAGCACAACCCACTCCCAGTTATCGCCTGAGCAGCAACTAGCTTCGGGTGTCACACCAGGATTGATTAGGTTATCGATAGGGCTTGAAAGCATCGAAGATATCATCGCCGATCTTGAACTCGGCTTTGCTGCTACTCGGTAGTTTTCTTTCTGGCCATTCGAATTAGCTGCATGTTTGCGTAAACCAGGATCACAATAAGCCCTAGGTTTCTAAACACGATTAGCCCTACCCCGAGAGGCTTACCATCTAGCAGGTCGCCATAGAAGACGGGGAATATTAGCCAGGATAAAAATGAGGTAATCAAAGTTATGTATGTGACCATTTTCCAGTTAGATAATTTGGCTAACACTCCAAAAAATACTACGGAGACAACCCACATCTGATACTGAGTTGAACCAACCTTATTGAAAATCACTAAGTCTAAAGTTGCAGTGAGGATTAACCAGCCAAACAGTGCGTTTGCTTCAGCACCTCTGCGCTTAGCGATAACACCTAGCACAATGGTGATTGCCAATGCACCGAATTGGACCAAGGTCATAATGTTGGCAACTTCGGTGACGCCAAAACCTTCAACCTGGAAAGTTACGATCTCGTTGTCGTAATAGGTTCTAACTCCGGGAACTCCAAGAAGGAGCTGGACGAGCCAGATTATGGCTACCGTTGATTCAACCTGGATGCCACGACCGCTTTGCATAGTTATGAAACTGAACATGTTGAGATTGCCACCGAGTAGTAAGCCGATTGCCAAAATCGCAGCGGTTGCGATAGCGATGTTGAGCACAAACTTCTTTTTCTTGTCGGTGACTATGAAAAGCGATGCCAAAATCGCAAAAGGTGAAACCTTTATCCAGGTTGCTAGGTTCAAGAACTGAGTTGATTTTGATTCTTTGTTTTCATAGAAAGCAACTAAACCCATTAGCGTCAGCGCTACGCTAAATACCTCCAGCCTTGCAATTGCAACCGGACCAATAAGAAAAATACAAGCGATGTAAAACCAGATGGCATTAGCTCGCTCCATCTTCTTACCCCAACCCAACAGGTAAGCAAACAGAAGCATGTTGGTATTGACCACGGCCAGATACCAACCGGAGACATAATCTCCTGCGGAAACCCAGTGTGCCAACCACAGTGGTAACTGAGCTGGATATGGATAGACCCACGGGTCAGTAATGCCCAGCAGATAACTGCCGGTAACCATGTTGCTTACCCAGGCGTCATAGACATAACGAACATCCCCGAAAGGATCACCGGAAGCCGTGCCAAACCAAATCAAAGTCAGTTGAGCGATTAGTCCTGCGGCGAGTATTACCCAGAAATTTCTTGACAGCGCAATCATGCGGGTAATCAGCAACCTAAACTCCTTCATTTCCCCTAGCCAAGTCTAAGAGCAAGTTGTGAACTGGTTAGGCTTATCTCATGGCAAAGCTCTTTGAACCTTTAGTTGTTCGCGGTCTGACTGCACGAAACCGTATCTGGATTGCACCGATGTGTCAGTATTCCTGCGAAAACCAAGACGGTAAACCTTCCAATTGGCATCTCGTCCACCTAGGTTCCAGAGCTATTGGTGGCGCTGGAGTGGTGATCGCGGAGGCAACCGCCATAAGACCGGATGGTCGCATTAGTGCTTGGGATACCGGGATCTGGAATGACGATCAAGTTCACGCTTGGCAACCGGTCACTGAATTTATTCGTTCCACTGGAGCGCTCTCTTGCATTCAATTAGCCCACGCCGGCCGTAAAGCTAGCATCTATCGTTCCTGGTCTGGCGAAGGTGCGATGCCAGAATCAAATGGCGGCTGGCAGCCGGTTTCTCCCACCGGCGAAGCTTTTCCTGAATACAACCAGCCGCATGAACTAACCACCGCTGAAGTTTATGAACTAATCGACCAATTTGTCGAAGCAGCTAAGCGATCAGTCAGAGCAGGATTTGACATGGTAGAGATCCATGCAGCCCACGGCTACCTGGTGCACCAGTTCCTTTCACCGCTTACTAATCAACGAAGTGATGAATTCGGTGGCAGCAGTATTGCACGAGCAAAATTCCTGGTCGATATGGTTTCGAAAATGCGTAAAGCAATTGGCGAGACTCCCATTCTGATTAGGTTCTCTGCAACTGATTACCACGAAGGCGGTTTTAGCGTTGCAGACTGTATTGAAGTTGCCCGCTGGTGTTATCAATCAGGTGCTGACCTCTTCGACATCTCGAGCGGAGGCCTCATTGCCGGTGTGAAGATTCCTCTCGGACCGGGTTACCAGGTACCGCTTTCCCAAGAGATTTCTAGAGAGATATCTCAACCGGTTGGCGCTGTTGGCCTCATTACTGATTCTCAGCAAGCTGAAGAGATTCTTCAGAGCACGGAGATCGACGTAATAATGATTGGCCGGCTTGCACTCCGCGACCCCTACTGGCCTCTTCGAGCCGCTAAAGAACTAGGGGTTGAGCTAGATTATTGGCCGAATCAGTATGTCAGGGGTAAATACCCGAGCGACTAGTCGCGGCGGGTGGCATCCTGAACTTCGCCGACAAGTTCTTCAAGAATGTCTTCTAGGAATAAGAGCCCCAGAAGCTTCCCGTTTTCGTCAAAACTTGCAGCCAGATGCTGGTGATCGCGTTGCATTTGAGCTAAGGCGTCTTCTAGTTCAACCTGGCCACCAATACTCTTCACAGATCTGATTAGTTTCCTTGCCACCGGTTGATCGGCATCTTCCTCATCCGCATCAATCACGTCTTTTAGGTGCAGATAGCCTTCAAGTTCGCCAGCATCATCAATAACTACATAGCGACTGAAACCGTGTTTAGCAACCAGTTGCTCAATCTCTCTTGGCGTAACGCTTAGATTCACTGTGACTAGTTTCTCAACTGGAACCAAGACATCAATAACCTGCTTGTCAGTGAATTCAAAAGTGTTGCTGATAGTTCCAGTCTCATCACTGAGCACACCCTCTCGAGTTGAGTGAGAGACGATGTCTTCGACCTGCTCAATCGTGAAGGCAGAATTAGTTTCGTTTTTAGGTTTAACACCGAATATGCGAATGAAGAAGTTTGCCGTTGCATTTAGTGCAACAACTAATGGTTTAACTAAAATAGCCAAGCCATAAACCAATGGGCCCAGAATCAAAGCTGCTCGGTCTGGTATTGAGAAAGAGATATTCTTTGGAACCATCTCACCAATCAGGACATGCAGGAATGAAACTATAAACACTGTGATGGTGAAAGAAACCACGCTAGTCAGAGAATCAGATAGCCCTATCAGATGAAGTGGTTCTTTTAGCAAGTCATGAATTGCTGGCTCTGCTACTAGAAGGATCAGTAGACCCGAAATTGTGACACCGAGTTGGCAAGTTGCTAAAACCAAACCGACATTATCCATAGCCTTAATCGTGTACTTTGCAGGTCTTGACCCTGCTTCAGCTCTGGGTTCTAGCTGCGCTCTTCTTGCCGAGATGACAGCAAACTCTGCGCCAACAAAAAATCCGTTAGCGATAAGCAATCCTAAGAGAGCTAGGAGGCCAATCCAAGACTCAGTCATTTGGCACCTCTACCGGATCTGGAATAAACCTGATTCGGTCCACTCTTCTGCCATCCATTCGCTCAACTTTTAGAACACCGGCATCGATCCTAACTTCATCTCCCACCTGGGCAACCTTGCCCAGTTTTGCCATTAGGAAGCCTCCGACAGTTTCATAATCACCGTCTTCTGGAACGCTGATGGCCAACTTCTCCTCAAGCTCATCAGGTCGGAACATTCCTGGGAAGGAAACCGACTTGTCTTTAGCAGAGCGAATATCTATCTTTGCTTTGTCATGCTCGTCGCCAAGTTCACCAACTAGTTCTTCAACCAAATCCTCAAGAGTCACAATGCCCGCGGTACCACCGTACTCATCAACCACAACAGCGATTTGCAAGCCGTGTTGACGTAGTTGACCCATGAGTTTTTCCAAGGAAATAGTTTCTGGAACTCTGAACGGCTCAACCATCAAGGCAGTAACCGGGACAAGTTCACGTTTTTCCCTTGGCACCGATGCAGCGGCCTTTACGTGAACAATTCCAGAGATATCATCGTTCGAACCGTCGAATACTGGAAAACGTGAGAAACCACTCTGGTCTGAAAGCTTGATGACATCTTGAACGCTAGCTGAGGCATCAATTGACTCCAATTTGGTTCTAGGTGTCATCACATCTGCTGCGACCAATTGGGAAAGGGCAAGCGTTTTAGTAATCAGATCAGCATGACGCTGATCCATAGCACCGAGACTCGCCGAACGCTGAACCATCGAAGATAATTCCTCTGCTGTTCTTGAAGAACTTAGCTCTTCCTTTGGCTCGATACCCATGGCTCGAACAATTGCGTTACCGGTTGTGTTAAGTAACCAAACCAGCCAGCCAAAAATCCAACTGAAGATAAGTTGAAAGCCAACTACAGCTCGGTTAACTTTCAAGGGAAGTGTCAGTGCCAACTTCTTAGGAATCAGTTCCCCGACCAGGGTTGAGAATATGGTGGCCAAGACAAGTGAGATAGTCAATGCCGTTGCTTGAATCACCTGCTCACCTAAACCAAGCGAAGCCAAGGGGTTCTCAAGAAGTTTTGCCAAAGACGGCTCGGCAAGAAAGCCAGTCAGCATGGTAGTTAGAGTGATACCTAGTTGGGCAGAGGAAAGGTGCGTGCTGGTGCGCTTTAGAGCCTTGATGGTTTGGGTTAGTCCCTTTTCCCCACGTTCCGCTCTTGCTTGTAGTTCGGTTCTCTCAAGATTTATCATCGAGAACTCGCTGGCAACGAAAACACCAGTTCCGAGTGTGAGTATTACACCAACGGCGAGCAAGAACCACTCGTTCATTGCTTTGAGGCCTTCGGGTCAGGATCCATAACATTTTCCAGCATACCTGAACCCCTCAAACTGCCTATTTTCTGGGGATAAAACTAGCCGGGCCAATAGCAGGTAGGCTTAAGAGGCATTATTTCCCCACAAAATACGAGGTGAGCAGTTGTCCAGCGACAACCAACAGTCTGATCAAGAATTTGGCGCTAATGCATGGCTGGTAGAGGAAATGTATGGCCAATGGCTAGCAAATCCAGATTCGGTGGATAAAGAGTGGCTACCACTGCTTGAGAAATTCCACGCAACTAGATCTGGAACACAAGCCCCGATCCAGCAGCCCGTAACTCCTCAACCGACTGCACCGGTCACTGAAGCTCCGTCAACCGGACAGGTACCGCTGGTGGCAAGAACTACTCGAGTTCAACCACAGCCAACCCCTATTCCAGCTCAGTTGGTCACTCAGCCTGAAACTCAAACTGAGGATGCAACCGAAGACCAGGTAAATATCCTCAAGGGCATGGCCAAGACACTGGCAAGTAACATGGATGCCTCTCTTACCATTCCAACCGCAACCAGTGTTAGGGCAATACCTGCAAAACTTCTAATTGATAACCGAATTGTCATAAATTCCCATTTGAGTAGAACTCGTGGGGGGAAAGTTTCTTTCACTCACATCATCGGTTACGCAATCATCAGAGCGCTGAAAGAATTCCCAAGTCAAAATGTCTTTTACGACGAGATCGACGGTAAGCCAGCAGCTATCACTCCAGCAAATATAAACTTCGGTTTAGCAATCGACATTCCAAAGCCCGATGGCACTAGAGCACTGCTTGTGCCAAACATCAAAAAAGCACAACGACTAAATTTCGCTGAGTATCTAAACGCCTATGAGGATTTAGTAAAGCGTGCCAGAGATAACAAACTAACCGCAGAGGATTTTGCAGGAACTACAGCATCACTAACTAACCCGGGTGGAATCGGAACTGTTCACTCCGTGCCAAGGCTAACCAGAGGGCAAGGTTGCATCATCGGTGCAGGAGCGCTTGATTATCCAGCTGAGTTCCAAGGTATGAGTGAAGAGCACCTTGCCAAACTCGGTGTCTCAAAGGTGATTACCCTAACTTCCACTTACGATCACCGTGTTATTCAGGGAGCGGGCTCCGGTGAGTTCCTCAGAATCATAAATGAGCTCCTTTTGGGGGAACGGAATTTCTATGATGAAATTTTTGCTGATCTAAGAATTCCTTATCAGCCAATCCGCTGGTCAACCGACATCGAAGATTTCGAGGCCAGAAGCAAGGAAACCAGAGTTCAAGAACTTATCAATGCCTATCGAGTTCGTGGACACCTAATGGCAGATATTGACCCACTCGAATACAAACAGCGCAGCCACCCAGATCTTGATGTGCTAACTCACGGGTTGAGCCTTTGGGATCTTGATCGAACTGTAAAAACCGGTGGCTTTGGCGGTAAACCAAAGATGCAACTACGCGATGTGCTCAAGATTCTTCGTGACAGCTATTGCCGCACCGTTGGTGTCGAATACATGCACATCCACTCCCCGGAGGAGCGGAAGTGGATGCAGGAGCAACTGGAGCGTCCATACGAGAAGCCTTCCAGGGCACAGCAGCTTCGTATTCTGGAAAAGCTAAATGAGGCCGAAGCATTTGAAACATTCCTGCAGACCAAGTTTGTCGGTCAAAAGCGATTCAGCCTCGAAGGCGGCGAGTCAACTATCCCAGCCCTTGATGCAATCTTGCAGGCAGCTGCTGATGCTCAATTGGATGAAGTTGCCATCGGTATGGCCCACCGCGGAAGGCTCAATGTTCTGACCAATATTGCCGGAAAGACTTACGGTCAGGTTTTCAAGGAGTTTGAGGGTAATACCGACACCAAATCGGTTCAGGGTTCCGGAGATGTGAAGTATCACTTGGGAACTTCGGGAGTTTTCACTTCGGCAACCGGCAACACAACAAAGGTCTACCTCACCGCTAATCCTTCACACCTTGAAGCGGTAAACCCAGTACTTGAAGGTATTGTTCGGGCTAAGCAAGACCGTTTGGATAAAGCGCCTGAATCTTATCCAGTGCTACCAATCCTGATTCACGGTGATGCGGCATTTGCCGGTCAAGGTGTGGTTCCAGAGACTCTAAACATGATGAGTCTTCGAGGTTATCGCACCGGAGGAACCGTTCACATTGTCATCAACAATCAGGTTGGTTTCACCACCCCGCCTTCGATGTCTCGTTCAACTGTTTATTCAACTGACGTTGCTAAAGGTATCCAGGTGCCAATATTCCACGTGAATGGCGATGACCCTGAGGCAGTGGTGAGAGTTTCTCAATTGGCTTTTGAGTACCGGCAGAAATTCCAGAAGGATGCCATAATCGATCTGGTTTGCTACCGACGTCGCGGACACAACGAAGGTGACGATCCTTCGATGACGCAACCACTGATGTATTCACTAATCGAGGCAAAGCGTTCGGTGCGAACCCTCTATGTTGAATCTTTGGTGGGTAGAGGAGATCTTACCCGCGAAGAGTTCGAACAATCGAATGCAGATTTCCAAGCCAAACTAGAAAATGCTTTCACTGAGGTACACGAAGCAACTTCTAAGCCAGCTGAAATAATTCCTAAACCAATCGGTATCGGCACAACATCGAGCGATCACCCTGAGATTTTCAGGGAAAGTAAGATCAATCGCGAGGTAGTTGAACTTATTGGTAATGCCCACAACAATTTGCCACCGGGCTTCAACGTTCACCCTAAGTTGCAGCAGTTACTAGCTAAGCGCGTCGAGATGAGTCGTGAAGGTGGAATTGACTGGGGCTTTGGTGAACTTATGGCCTTCGGTTCGCTTCTGGTCGAAGGTGTCAACATTCGCATGGCCGGTCAGGATTCCAGAAGAGGAACATTCGTGCAACGTCACGCTGTTTTCCACGACAAGGTAAACGGCCAAGAATGGATGCCGCTTCGAAACTTAAGCCAAGATCAAGCCAAGTTCTACATCTATGACTCACTGCTTAGTGAATATGCGGCTATGGGATTTGAATACGGTTACTCGGTTGAGCGCAAGGATGCTCTTGTGCTCTGGGAGGCACAGTTTGGTGATTTCGCTAACGGCGCTCAAACCATTCTGGATGAGTTCATCTCTTCAGCGGAACAAAAATGGGGACAGCATTCATCTCTAGTTCTTTTACTGCCACACGGTTACGAGGGTCAAGGACCGGATCACTCCTCGGCAAGAATTGAACGTTACCTCCAACTGTGTGCCGAGAACAACATGACAGTGGCTCAACCGTCAACCCCGGCGAATCACTTCCACCTGCTAAGAAAGCAAGCTTACGCACGTCCAAGAAGGCCTCTGGTGGTATTTACCCCTAAGTCAATGCTTCGACTAAAGGCAGCATCATCGAATGTTGAAGAGTTCACTTCCGGTTCATTCAAGGAAGTCATCGATGAGATTAGGCCGTTGAACAAATTGGCGGTAAAGAAAGTTATCTTCTGTTCTGGCAAAATCTACTGGGATCTTTTGGCAGAGGCTGAAAAGCGTAATGACCAAACAACTGCAATTGTTCGAGTCGAACAGCTCTACCCAACACCAGTTGAGGAAATTAAGGCTACCTACGCTCAGTATCCAAATGCTGAATTGGTCTGGGTTCAAGATGAACCTGCTAACCAGGGCCCATGGACATACATCGGCCTATTCCTGCCTAAGTATATGAACGGTCAGGTTGCCAAGCTTGTCTCACGTCCAGCAAGTGCTTCACCAGCAACCGGTTCGGCAAAGCGTCATGCAGTGGAGCAGGCTGACCTGGTTGAGAGAGCTTTCGCTTAGAGAAATGGATGAGCCTAGACGTAATATCCGGATAGTCATTATTGGCGATGATCTGGTGAGCGCTGGAGGAGACCCCAAAGGTCTAGGTTGGGTTGGTCGCGTAATAGCTAAAACTCAAAGCGACTACCCGAGAGTTGATTTCTACGCCCTCCCAACACCAGAGATCACTACCGCCACGATGAGTGAAATCTGGGAGGATGAGTGTTCCAGAAGATTTGCTGAAGATACTGATAACCGGTTGGTGGTTTGTCTGAATCCTTCAGACATAAACGCTGGTATATCTATGTCTCGTTCTAGATTGAATCTCGCAAATATTCTCGATACCGCTTTGTCAAAAGGCATTCAACCTTTCATAATCTCGCCAATTCCCTCAAGAAACCCTCAGCTGAATTATGAAATCGAGCATCTCGCTGCAGGTTTTGAGGATGTTGCGGCAAGGCGATCACTACCATTTGTTGATGCTTTTAGACCACTGGTGGACCACAAGGGTTTCAATGATGAGCTGAAAAACTCAAACTTCGGTCAACCTGGCCAACTTGGCCATGGACTGATTGCCTGGTTAGTTCTAAATCAGGGTTGGTATCGCTGGTTGGATCTACCGGAACAAGAGATTTAGATACCCCTGTTTTCCTCACGGTATTGACTCAAAGCACGATCCACCAATTCCTGAGTGCTGACCGGATTCCAATCTGAAGATACAATCATGCTGGAAATCCTTGTTTCAACCGCATATTCCTGGGTGCAAGATTTGCAACTTTTCAGATGCTCATCTACCTGGTCTCGCTCTGATCGTTCTATCTCTCCGTCGACGTAAAAGACGACTCGATCTAAAACCTGTTGGCAGTTGAAAACTGTCATTTCATTTCCCTTTACTTTTTCTTGGTCTTGGTCGGAATGCCGTATTCTCCGGCTAATTCTTTTAGGTGCTTGCGAATATCTTTCTTGGCACGGTGGATGCGCGAGCCAACGGTGTTGACTGGAATGTTTAGCTTCTCAGCGATCTCTTTGTAGCTGTAGTTCATTAGCGAGAGACGAAGGGTCTCACGGAACTCATCGTCAAGTTTAGAAAGCGCTACCCCAATCCTCGATGAATCGTTCAAGAACATGAACTGATCTTCAGCCGAGATGGTCTGGAGCGCTTCGTCCAGAGCTAGCTGCAGAAGGTCAACTTCTTCCCCATCGCTGTGGACCTGAGTGTTTGCTGTGGTGTTTGCTGTCTCAGTGCTGTTCTCGCGAAGCATGTCTACATGAACATTGTGCAGAATGCGGTTCAACCAGGGTTTCATGCCGTGGCCGTGATCTGCATAATTGTGGATACCGTTTAGGGCCTTCTCCATGACTCTGGAGAACAGTTCCTCGTTCCACTTGATGTTGGTCTGACGACAACGCAGACGTAACCAGTCACTCTGGGCGACTAGTTCTTGAATAGCAGCTTCATTGCTACCAAAAGGTTGAGTCATAGGCGAATTGTCCTTCTGCTTGGAGTTTAGTGTTGCTGGGCGATACTGCTTGCGCAGAGGTTGCTGCTGATAAGAAATTAGTAAATTTGTAATAAGTTATCTCTCCTTAGATTTTTTGTCCCCCATATATATGGGGCTGGGCTATCCTGTCCTAGAAACCTCGAAAATCCACTTCGAAGTCGATAAATCACTTGCAGGTAGGATGTTTACTGATGCAGAGTTCGGATTATTCCCAAAATGAGGAAAAAAGTTGGTTAGCACCAACAATTTCCCATGCTTTAGCGGGAACAGTAGAACTACCTGGCTCTAAATCACTGACCAATCGTGAGTTAGTCCTTTCCGCTTTAGCTTCCGGTCCATCCGAAATCATCGCCCCTCTAGAATCTAGAGATTCCGCTCTGATGATCGAGTCCCTAGAAAAACTAGGAACCCGGATCACCAGAACCGAAAGGGGCAACTTAGTTATTGTGCCAGCAGCCACTGACATTTCAGTAAAGGCCAATATTGACTGCGGTTTGGCTGGAACGGTGATGCGCTTTATGCCCCCGGTTGCGGCCCTTTTCACCGGTTCTTTCAACTTTGATGGAGATTTAGCTGCAAGAGCCCGCCCAATGGCAACAACCATAGAATCGCTAAGGAAATTGGGGGTTAGCCTTGAAACCCCCAATGGCGAGAAACTGCCATTTGTCATAAATGGAACCGGTGAGGTGCGCGGAGGAGAGCTTGAAATTGACGCCAGTGCGTCCTCGCAGTTTGTCTCTGGTTTACTTCTTGCCGCGCCTCGCTTTAAAGATGGTTTGATACTTACCCACCGTGGAGAACATCTACCGAGTCAGCCACATATAGAGATGACAATCAAATGTCTTAAGGATCGAGGAGTTGCGGCCAGGGCTATTTCTGAATCGAGTTGGTTGGTTCCTAGTAGTGAGATTCAAGGTAGGTCAGTAGTTATTGAACCCGACTTGTCTAATGCTGGACCATTCTTAGCTGCAGCGATGGTAGCCGGTGGAACTGTGTCTATCCCAAACTGGCCAAATCAAACCACTCAGGTTGGAAGACTATTCCTTGAGCTTCTTCCAAAAATGGGGGCACAAATTAGTCTTTCAAACAGTGTTCTGACAATTACCGGCTCTGGCTCAATTCAAGGAATCGATTGTGACCTTTCCGAAGGGGGCGAATTAG
>JBJTHM010000085.1:0-2967 GCA_046094465.1 Rhodoluna sp.
CCACCATTGTTGCATCAAGTCAAATAAAGTTTGTCAGAACAGTTAACGCTTAACGACCCACTCACAGGCTTGTCTTAGGGTTGGATGTTCAAAAACAAAACCGGTTGAAAGTAGTCGATTAGCACTCATCTTTTGACTGCAGAGCAGAAGTTCCTGTGCTCCCTCACGGAAAACAAGCTTGAGGGCAAAAGCTGGGATTGGGATGAGGGTAGGCCTTCCTAACTGTCGACCTAGTTCGCTGATCAACTCTTTTGCCGTGGCTGGTTCAGGTGCAGTTAAGTTATAGGGCCCTGTTGCAGAAGAGGTATTAATCAGGTGGATTATTGCCTTTGCTTCATCCGGGAGTGAAATCCAAGCCCACCATTGACGACCATTTCCTAGTTTCCCGCCAATGCCAAGTTTCAGTATCGGAAGTAGTCGACCCAGAGCACCAAGTTTTCTGGAAAGCACCATGGTGGTTCGAACCAGCACCACCCGAACATCCTTAGGCGCTTTCATCGCCTCACGTTCCCACTCGTGGGCCAGATCAGCAAGAAACCCCTCGCCTTTAGGAGAAGCTTCAGTTAGCAGCTGATCGCCACAGTCCCCGTAGATACCTGAAGCGGAGCCGCTAACTAATACCTTCGGCCGTTTATTTGCCTTAGCAATTGCTTGAACAATTGTTTTGGTGGAGTTGATTCTCGAAGAGATTAGTTCCTTTTTGTATTCGCGGGTCCAAGGTAGTTTTCCCGTTGTGGCTCCGGCTAGATTGACCACGGCATCGACATTCTCTAAAACTTTTGAGTCCAGCGTTAGGGTTGTCGGATCCCACTCGATCTCATTCTGATTTTGTGCTTCGCGGCGAACCAGCACAAGTGGCGTGTGGCCTAGGTCTTTGAGCTGTTTTTGCAGTTCGGTACCGATAAGACCGCTAGCACCGGAGATTAAGACTCTCATGACTCATCCTCTATAGGTCCAAACACGGGATTCCACTGTTCGATGGTTCGCTCACCAATCATTCCAGCAAGTTCAAACGGGTCAAGATTTAGTAACTCATTCAGTTCTTCGATGTTCTCCGCTTTCCAGATCAGTAATCCTGCTGGGCGATCAGTCATCGGTCCGCTGGCTATCAGACGGCCTGCCTCTAACTGTTCGGCAAGCCAAGCCCGATGGGTTGGTCTAACCTGGTTGAGTTCAATCGGGTCGCCACTGTAGTGATAGGTCACAACGAAAATGCTCATGAAACTATTCTTTCGCTTGTTTATCTTTATAGAAGTTAGGTGTGATTGAAATAGCTGCTGCAGCTACCAGCATCGCTACGAAATCCAACCCGGCGGCTAGGGCAAAACTGTGGGTTGATGAGAAATGGTCAACCACGAAACCAGCGATTGCAGCCCCCAGACCGTAACCGATGTTTTGACCGGAACCAATCCAGCCATACACTTCCGTGGTGTCATCTAATTTGACTGCTTTACCGATTATGGCTCCGATAGTTGCAAAGGCTGTTGCAACTCCAATTCCTGAGATGAATAGGCAAATCCCTAGCCAGATTGGATCTTTGGCACTAATAAAGATAAGCAGATCACCAACTAGGACCACAGCCAGGTGCTTAGTCAGGGCGGAGGATGATTTCACTCTGTGACCAAAAGCAAGACCGCCAACTACCGAACCGATAGAGAGCATGGCTATGACAAAGCCGGCTTCTCTAGCACCGACAGCTGCCACCGCACCGATTTCAAGTGCTGAGAATGAACCAACGAGTAAGAGATTCACGGCAATCATCACCACGACCAGTCTGGACTTTAGAACTGCTCCCAGTTTTCTTCGGGAACGTGGAATTGGTGCGCCAGTAACCCGCTTCAAAGAGACAAACCACAATCCACCGAAGAACTGAATTGCAGCCATGGTGCCAATAGGAATGAGCGTGTTGGTAAAGGCAATCATCAAAGTTGCCAGCACTGGACCAACAATCCAGATGATTTCCTGCAAGATCGCATCAACGGAATAGAGAGCATTTCGCTGAGTCTCGTTTTCAACCAGGGTTGGATAAACCGCTCTGGCGGCCGGCTGAATAGGCGCGGTGGTGAGTCCTAGAAAAAGTGCGTAGACAATCGAGACGCCCTGGCTTACTGGAAAGAATCCAATCAGAAGCATAAAAATAGGAGCCAGGAAAGTGCAGCCAAGGATTATTGGTCGGATGCCGTATTTTGCCATCCATTGACCTAACACAGGGGCAGCTAACGCTCCACCGACAGTGCTGGCTGCGATGGCAAAACCAGCAACGCTGTAGTTATCAAAGGTCCGTTGCAGGTGAATGATGATGGTTATGGTCTGCATACCGAAGGCAAATCGAGCCATGAGCTGAGACCAAAGGACTTGATTCACACCGGGACGGCTTAGTAATTCTCTATAGATACGCATTACATCCAGCCTACCCGCGGACTATATCCAACTAGGTAGCCACATATGGATTCGCCAGAAATCATAGCTAATCCACATCCCACTCCAAATTGGATAGAAAAATATCGACACGAGACAAACCATTAGCAGATATCCAGAAATGAGATACTTCGCACGCTTTGGTCGAGGAGAGTTTTCGAACCAGGTTTTCAAACCAAACACCAAGATAAGAATTACCCAGGGGCTAAAAGCCACAACGTAAAATTCGAACACTGTTCTACTCATCAGAAATAGCCAAGGTACGTAGCCTGCGATAATTCCAACCAACAGAAGTGTCGTTAATCGATCTCTGGTTCTAAACCAGCTACCGATTATAACACTGCTGGCTAAGACGAAACCCCACCAAATCAGTGGGTTGCCAAGTGAGGTTATCGCTGAAACACACTCACTGGATTTCGAACCAAATAGGCAACCGCCGGTTTTCTCTTCCCAAAAGAAAGAAGTCGGTCGTAGCATGAAAATCCAACTGAGCGGATTTGCTTCGTAAGGATGTGAGGAATGCAGGTTAGCGTGAAAACCATATATTTC
>JBJTHM010000086.1:0-3402 GCA_046094465.1 Rhodoluna sp.
GATGTACTCATCGACCTCTTGTCAAGGCTTCCCGAGTCACCAGTTACTCCGAATCTAATCATCTCTGCAAAGGCAAGAGCGTCAAAGCTCCGAATAGTTGAGGAGCCAGTCAAATCACGGTCTCGACGTGGAACTCATAAGGGTGGATCAACTTGGGGTTCGGAAGTCAGTCGTTATATCCCAACATGGAAGTTTCTTCGGTTTTGCGTGATTGCGGCTGTGCAGTGGACAAGTGATTCAAACCTCGCCAAACGTCTAGTGCGACATCGATAGAACTCGCAACAGCATGTCGAATCAGCGTCCCAAAGGTCCCCCAGCAATTTCAAGCCTGGCTGTCGGCATCTCGATAATCACGATTCTCTCACTGGCAATGGCATCAAGAACGGGGGAAGATTTGAATGTTTGGATCTTCGTTCACGAGTGGCTGGGGCGCGGAGCAGTGCTATATCGCGATGTCTGGGACCATAAGGACTTTGGATTTTTCCTCGTGAATCGTCCCTTCTTTGCTCTCTTTGGGACAACTGGGCTATGGGTTGCGGCCATACTGTCAACTCTCGGTATCGGTCTTGGCATGTATATCGCAGCCCACAGGGCGCTTGGCCGACACAAAGCTCTACTTGTATCGGCCGTAGGACTTACCGCCTACGCATTTTCACCAACCTTTTTGGCTCCGTACACCGAGAATCTGGCGGTGAGCTTCATGATTGTTGGTGTATCCGTACTTTCAATTCGCCCAGTGCTTGCGGGAAGTCTCCTCGCGATCTCTGTTTCAATAAAAATCTCTCTACTCGCTACCTCAATTCTTTTGGCGACCCTCTTGATTGCGGAACTGTTCTCCAGGACATCTGCGCGTCGTCACCAACTCTCAGTCTCCAACGCCAAAAGAGTGGCGTCTGGCTTTGTACTGGCTCTCTTCATAATCACTGGAATTGCGGCGATTCAAGGGAGCCTTGCTGGGTGGCTAGGCATCATTCATTTCAACCAGCAGTACAGCAACCTACGGCGAGTAAATCGACCGGCAATCAGTGATTTTCTAGAATTTTTACGATACCTACTGCCCGACCCGGAGGTATCGGTCTATCTCGTAGCTTGTCTTATTTCGCTCACGATACTTGCCTACATTGGACGGCGACCGCCCGAGACTCTTCAACTTAATCTGAAGAGAGAGATACTGATCGCAACAACAGTAACCGTGGGTTCGGGACTTGCCCTCTTGCCGCAACTTCCGCTGACCGCTCATCACTATGGCCTAATCGCAGCGCCCCTCTGTTACTTGGGTGTTCTTCTAGCTATTCCTGCCGTGTCAGTCTTGTCTCACAAGCGCAGAACTACGAGGGCCTGGGCGGTGTGCGCAGCATTACCAGTAATTCTTGTCGGATTCTCGTTGGCCGTAAGGGAAGATGGATGGGGATGGCCGGTTACCAATCTGGCAGAATAGTCATCCCTCGGATATCACGAGGTTCAGCTCTCGAATACAACATTGCGCACTCAGCCCCACTCGCTTGCCTTTGTTGACTTTGCTGGGGGATCCTTCGACTTTAAGTCGTTAAACGAGAAAAGTTCCCTCAGTTGTAGGTTCTTTTACCACTTACCCCACCTAATGCCGTTTTTCGAAACTGAAATGAGCGAGTGCCTTGAAAGTCTTCCTGATGTCATTGTGGTGGGATCACGTTTGAAGAGTACACCTGAATTCGAAGACCGTCTCAAGGCAATTCTGCGCGATTTCTACTGGCGTTGCAGTTATCAGTTTGACTCGCAAAAGGTTTACGTCCGGATGCGAGTTAGTTGCTAGGCAAAATCGGCGCCCAGGCTTTTGGACGCTACCGCTTCACCCTCTGGGGTGCTGTGATTCTTAGTTTGACTTGCCATTTTGTCACTTCGTCTGAGCAGGAGCATGGTTACGAGAAAGGCCAGTGTCCAAAGCCACGGCAGTATTGCAGCCGCGGCTTGGTCAATGTCAGTCTTGACCGATACAACTAGCGATTCTTCGTTGAGGGAGCTAAGCGTCCGCCGATCGACCGCGACCAACCCCCCAAAGTTTTCAATTGCCACGACATTATTGGAGTTTCTTCCAGTTATTGAAATCGCCGAATCAAAGGCTAGGGGAATCACAAGGTAGGAACTCTCGATATCGTCCGGGAATCTGATTTGTGCAATCTCACCTTGTGCGTCTCCAGTGGTCAACTTGAAGATTGGGTTCTCATATTTGTTCTTGCTTGGTACTAGACCGAGCCTTTGCATACAGCCGTCGTCCAGTAATTGACAGGACTGATACGGCTTTGACTCAGCCCACCAGAAGTGGAATTCGTGTGTCGCCATGGTTCGAGACTCGCCATCAAGCAGTGTTAGGTTCGCCTGACTCGTTGTGGAACACAAGTCATACAACGAAGCGCTCAACAAAGTAACCTTCGCCGCCAAAAAATCGACTTCCTTGTTTGGGCATTTTGCCCTTAGCTGGTGCGAATCCCCATTGGCCAGCAGCTGACTATTCACTATAAGCGATTGACCTGACTGCAGTTTGCTTGGTTGTGCAACCGGCACCAGACCTACATCTCGCAGTTGTTCGCTTGGTACCGCGGTGTTTGAGAGGTTCAAAACTCGCTCACCAGCAAGGCCTTCGGCGCCAACAAGAGTTCGCAATTCAAACAGTTCAGACCACTCGTATCTGACGAGTGATAGCTCTTCAGTTCTTTGATCGGACCAGAGGTGAAGATGATGTGCAAGACCCAGTGATCCCAACACCAGCACAGCAATTGCGAGCCACAATTGTGCCCATTTCTGACGTGTCAGCATTCCGTTCTCGGTAATTCCTACACAGAGTGGTGCAATCAGAGAACCACCCGCTGCAGCGAGAGTCGGCCAGAAATCCTGCGAAGAAGGAAATATGCCGAGCAGACGAAAAGGCTCCTGGAAAGCAAACAGAAATGACATTGACTGAACGAGCAAACACCCATAAAACAAAAAAAGCACCACCAGAATCCTGTGTATTTGTCTGGAACGACCTGCCCTCAACGCAACGGCCGCAAATGTGGCAATAACCATCGGACCAATCTGTTGCAGTGCGTAATATTGTACACGAAATCGTCGATGCATTCCAAAGTGTCGCACCGCATCAAGCACTGGAAGTTCTCCAACCAATATTTGGCCAAAGATTTGCCGTGCACCAGAGAGCGATAGTGCGGGAAAACTGGTGATCGTAGATCGCCGACTGGAAAGATACGCCTCATAATGTTCACGCTGCAACAAGAACGTTACAAATGCAAATATGAAAGGTAGCAGTGCCATCAATATTGCAACAGAATGGTCAAGAAATGCTCGACGGCATATCTTGAAGCGAAAAATGACGTATAACACACCCGTAGGAAAGAACAACACCAAAAGACCGAAGTGTGACATTGATGC
>JBJTHM010000087.1:0-2629 GCA_046094465.1 Rhodoluna sp.
GGCATGAGTGTGATCCGAACTTTCAGACCATCGAGCGAAAGGTAATCGAAATGACAGCTTTAGAACGACAGAAAAAACTTTATTTGCCCGTCTTCAAATATTGAGAGCCGATCCTGACATAACGGTCGCTGACCTGCGAGACATTCTGGCTCAGAGTGATGAGTTTTATGACAGAGGCGTTCCGGTCAGACTGACGCAAAATAAAGCCGGTGGCGCGGCGATTCAAATTCTCTCGCCTGATGTTCTGATTCTTTTAGCGCATAAACTATGCCGACCATTTGAAGCCAAGCAAGCGCAGGACGGTTGCTGGACGGAGCGGAACACAAGGCTTCCAAAAGATATAGCAACGATGTACTTAGCTTGGCAAGGATCGTGGAACCTAAGGCCGCTTAACGGCATACCCTCCGCCCATCAGCGAAAAGACTTCTACTGCTCCTATTTAAGCCTTGTATTCGATCTTCTTACCCCCCCAGTTCCGTCCCGGTGTATGCATCATCTTGCTTTCCACCTGCCCGCCATCTACCGTAAGCGTCGAGGCATTCACGTATGACGCTCGGTCCGACATTAAAAAGACACATGCGTCTGCGATCTCGCTTGCAAGGGCAACGCGATTCATGGGGACTACACCGGCTCGGCCCTTCGCGATTTCTGGATCTTGAAACATAGCTTCCGTCATCGGGGTTCTGCACTGTCCAGCTACTACGGCATTGCCCCTTACCCCGCGTGATCCCCATTCGACACCGATGAGCTTGGCGAGCATTATTTCGCCTGCTTTCACGATTGAGTAAGCCCCAGCGAGCGGATATGCCTGAACACCTCCTACCGACGAGATCAGGACAATGGAGCCCGACCCGCGCTCGAGCATATGCCGTCCGATGGCTTGCGCGCAGAGGAAATATCCCTTAAGACCTACGTTGTTGAGCTTATCCCAAGCTTCTTCGGAGAGTTCCTCGAGTTTACTGGGAACAAGCTTGATCGCGCCGCAGACAAGCCCGTGAATGCTTCCAAATTCGCCAACCGACTCTTTGGCAAGTTTCTCGGAATCGGAAGCCTTACCAGTATCCACCTGGACAACGAGTGCTCGGCGGCCAAGTGAACGTACTTCTTTGGCTGTTGCTTCTGCACCATCTCCGTTGAGATCCGCGACTACGACATTCGCACCCTCTCGCGCGGCTACGATGCAGCACTCACGCCCGATACCGCTAGCACCACCTGTTACTACGACGTTTTTTCCCTCTAGAAGCATGTTAACCCCCAAGAAAAGTTATGCTGCCTCGGCGACTGTCCCCACTCCGAGATACCGTTTCTGAAGTTCCTCACTACCCTGCATCTCGGCAGACGTTGTTGTCAGTGCAATCTTCCCATTGACCATAACCGCCAGTCGTTCCGACACAGAGGTTGCGACATTAAAGTTCTGTTCGACAAAAAGGACTGCAATTCCTTCGGTTGAGAGTTGTCTGAAAACGCGGATCAGATCCTCTACTATGAGCGGGGCAAGTCCCTCGGTTGGTTCGTCCATTAACAAAAGGCGGGGATTGAGCAGCAAAGCTCGTGCAATAGCGAGCATCTGTTGCTCTCCACCAGAGAGTTCTGCTCCGCCATTAGACCGTCGCTCCTTGAGATGTGGGAATAACTCATAGGCGCTGTCTAACGTCCAGCGGTGGCCCTTCTTGCCATCGAAGGCTAGTCGAAGGTGCTCTTCGACCGTAAGCGAGGGAAACACTCGGCGGCCCTGCGGCACATATCCGATTCCGCGCTGTGCAATTTGATTGGTGCGTAGCCTGGTTATTTCCTCTCCATATAGCTTGATAGAGCCCGAGGATACCGGTGCTAGCCCCATGATCGCTTGACATAGGGTTGTCTTTCCCATGCCGTTACGCCCAATTAAAGATACTGGATCACTACCTACCGATAAATCAACTCCTTGAAGCACGTGAACACCTCCGAAACTAACTCGGAGTTCTTTTACTTCAAGTACGAGACTAGACATTCAATGTACCCATGTAGAGGTCATGTACCAGCTTATCTGAAGCAACAATCTCGGGGGTACCTTCACAGATCTGTTTTCCATAGTGCAAGACAGAAACCTGATGGGCAAATCCTAAAGCAAGCTCCATATCATGCTCAATGAGCATAACTGTGAGTTCTTTGGGTAGACTGAGCAACAAATTTAAGAGCTCTACACGCTCCCCGTGCGCCAGTCCAGCGGCAGGCTCATCAAGCATGAGAACCTTCGGGTTCCCTACCAACGCCATAGCAATTTCCACGAGTCGGCGCTGTCCATGTGAAACCTCTTTGGCCTTCTGTGTTAGCAAGCTCTGCACGCCCACTTTCTCCGCGAGCGCCTCAACCTGCTCGACGTCTTTTTGATGGCCTCTGCCTCTCCAGAGATTTAGATGTCCAGATTCAACCCCCCTCACTGCAACGTAAAGATTCTCCTGGACCGTAAGCTCGTTGAGCAATAAGGGTGTCTGGTAGGTTCTTCTCAAGCCCATCGAGATTCTGACAGGCGGTGGGAGATTGGTTATCTCGACACCATCCAAAAAAATAATTCCGGATGTCGGAAAGAAATCTCACGAAATCGTGTTGAACAAGGTGGTTTTACCAGCACCGTTTGTACCAATGATTG
>JBJTHM010000088.1:0-5186 GCA_046094465.1 Rhodoluna sp.
AATTTTAGGTAGTTCCAGATCCTCAGCCATGGTGGCAGCAGTTCTTGAAACCCCAGCTAAAAGAGCGAGTATGGAACCTAGGCTGGCAGCCAAAACTACAGCATCAATCAGTGCTGGGCTAAACCACGGAGCACTCCGAGAAAGAAGTGCCTCAAAGGTGGCCGTTGGCATAGCCTCATTACCACTACCGATAACTCCAACGACGGTGATGGCGAGGAGGAAATACAAGATGATAACGATTCCCAGTGAAATCAAGATTGCTCTTGGGATGTTCTTCTTCGGGTCTCGAACCTCATCTCCTAGAGTTGCCACTCTGGCGTAGCCGGCAAAAGCAAAAAATATTAACGCTGCCCCAGCTAAGCTGCCTTGGTTCAAACTAGGCCTGAGTGATAACTCCGTGATGGCATCTGAGTTGAAACCATTAGCTAAACCCGCCACAACACAGAATGCGAGAAAGCATAAAGTGATGCTTGCCAGAATTGCCGCTACCAGAGCGGTTCTATTGATGCCTAGAAGATTTAGGCAGGTCATGAATAAAACTGCTAGAGAGGAAACATGAATTTCATTAAGCAGGTTGGGGGCCACCGGGTTTACCAGTGAACCGTGAGGGACAAGGTAAAGCTGAATGATTAGAGCTATCGCTGCTATAGAGGCGATCTTGCCAAAGACAAAAGAGAATCCGGCTACGAAACTTACGCTCTTTGGGAGATAGACCCTGGAGTATGCATAGATTCCACCCGCCCTGGAGATACCGCTGGCTAATCGATAAACCGAAGCGGCATTCAGCGAAGCCACAATAGCAGCTAGAGAAAGTGCGAAGAAGAACGCACCATCAGAAACTTCATAGGCAGCGCTCCAGACGAAGAAGACACCGGCACCGAGCATCGAGGCAACCCCGATGGCAACTGCTCCAAAAAGTGAAAGCTGCTGTTTTTTAGACGTGGCCATCGAAAAGGATGGTTACTGAATCATCGTTGAATACAGATGAAATGGCTCGTGCTACCAAGGGAGCAATTGACAAGACGGTCAACTTTTCAAATTGCTTGTCCTGCGGTATTGGCAAGGTGTTAGTGACAATCACATTGTCAACCTCAGGACCAGATAGCCTTTCAACTGCTGGGTCGCTGAAAACCGCATGCGTTGCAGCAACAATGATTCTTCCGGCACCGTTATCACGAAGTGCCTTAGCCGCAGCCACGATGGTCCCTGCGGTGTCGATCATGTCATCCACCAAGACACATACTCGACCCTCAACCTCACCGACCAGTTCATTCACCTGAACCTGATTTGGCTTAGTCGGGTCGCGACGCTTATGAATAATTGCCAGCGGCGCACCCAGTCGGTCTGCCCAAATATCAGCAACCCGAACTCGTCCAGAGTCTGGTGATACGACAGTTAGGTTATCTGCACCGAAAGTTTGCTTCACATGATCGGCCAGAAGTGGTAGCGCCCAGAGGTGATCTACCGGCCCATCGAAAAAACCCTGAATCTGTGGCGAATGTAAATCAACAGACATTAGTCGATCTGCTCCGGCTGCTTTGTAAAGATCAGCTACCAGTCTTGCCGAGATAGGTTCACGTCCCTTGTGTTTTTTATCCTGTCGGGCGTAGGGGAAAAATGGTGAAACCACGGTGATTCTTTTAGCGCTGGCTCTTTTTAGGGCATCGATCATAATCAACTGCTCCATGAGCTGGTCGTTGATTGGAGCTGAGTGTGACTGGATCACAAAAGCATCCACACCACGAACCGATTCATCGAAGCGAACAAAGATTTCACCGTTAGCAAAGTTGTACGAAGTAGTTGGCACCAACTCGGTGTTTAGCAGTTTGGCTATTTCTTCGGCAAGTTCCGGGTGTCCTCTTCCGCTGGCTAGAACCAAACGCTTTTGTCCGGATGTCTTGATTTGCACTTGCCTGGCTTCCTTTACTCTTTTGCTTTTCTTGCGGCTTCGGCAGATTTTGTTTCTGCACGTTTAGTTAACACCCAGTCTGAGATATTTCGCTGAGGTGCCACGTTCATGGCTAAATCTCCTGGACCAACATCCTTACGAACCACCGTTCCAGCTGCTGTGTATGCGCCATCGGCTATCTCCACAGGTGCGACAAATACATTGTGTGAGCCAGTCCTGACATGGGATCCAATAATCGTGTGGTGCTTATTCACCCCGTCGTAGTTGGCAAAAATGGTTCCTGCCCCGATATTGCTGTGCTCCCCAATGGTTGCATCGCCAACGTATGAAAGGTGAGGGATCTTGCTACCAGCTCCGATTTTGGCATTCTTGGTTTCAACAAAGGTGCCAATCTTGCCAGCAACACCAAGATGGGTGCCTGGCCGAACGTAGCTAAAAGGACCGACGGTGGCATCAGATTCAATAACTGAACCGTTGATGTCGGATTTTCTTATGGTCACTCGCTCACCAATTTGAGAATCATGAATCGTCACTTCAGGTCCAATGGTTGAGCCCTGACCTATGGAGGTAATGCCTTTGAGGTAGGTGCCAGGAAGCAAGGTGACATCCTCGCCGATTACAGCAGTGACATCTATATAGGTGCTATTCGGGTCAACTATGCTAACCCCAGCTAACATCCAGCCTTCGCATATGCGACGGTTTAGTTCGCTGGAAACCTGCTGAAGTTGGACTCGGGTATTTACCCCAGCAACCAGCCAGTTGTCTCTGACCATCAGAGCATTTATCTTGCCACCAGATTTGATGATCTCACTGAGCGCATCGGTGAGGTATTTTTCACCCGAAGCATTTGCCGAGCCTACCTTGGCCAAGGCATTAGTCACAGCTTGATAATCGAAGATATAGACACCGGCATTGACTTCGGTAATCTCTTTTTCCTCATCTGTTGCATCACGATGTTCAACAATCGAATTGAATTCACCGGAATCAGCTCTTACCACACGTCCATAACCTGTTGGATCTTCAAAAACTGCTGTCAAAACGGTAGCTGAAGCTTTCGATGATAGGTGAACATCAAGCATCGATTCTAGAGTTTGAACATCGAGAAGAGGGACATCAGCACTTGTGACTAAAATTGCCCCGTTGAAATCTGCTGGCAAAACATTCAAGCCGCATTCCAGTGCTCTGCCAGTGCCAGGAATCTCATCCTGATGCGCTACATGTGAGTTTGGATAAAAAGCATGGATGTATGCCTCAAGAGCATCCCGCTCGTGGCGAATAACCGGAATTATGTATTTTGCGCCGATTGAGTTTGCAGTTGCTAGAGCGTGACCGAGCATTGGCAGGCCGGCGATTTCATGCATCACCTTAGGTGTTGCAGAGCGCATTCTGGTACCTTCACCTGCGGCAAGGACCACGACGGCCAAATGCTCTTCGCTCATCAAACCTCCAGGTTTTCCTTTTGAAGCGCTGCTCCCCCAGGATTCGAACCTGGACCGAACACCTCCAAAGGGTGCCGTGCTGCCGTTACACTAGGGAGCAATTCAAGCCACGCTTGATACAAACCAAGTCTGCCAGATGTTTTATCTTTCTAGCCTTGTTCCGGCATAACTTGGCTCAACGACCAAACCAACCAGACCCATTTTCTGAAGCATTTCTGTTGCAGCTAAAGCCTTATCCTTTGAATCAAATAAGCCCATGACCGTTGGGCCAGAACCAGAAACCATGGCTTTCAAAGATCCCGATAGTTCCAACGCATCGATGGTGTTTCTGATGCTAGGTAATAAGGTGGTGGCAGCAGGCTCTAGGTCATTCTGCATCAAATTGGCCAACGCCTGAATGTTTTCAATAGGCTCAGTCAGATCAATAAAACTAGCTGTCTTCCCTAGCTCATCAAAGCGACTGTAAACAAGCGGCGTTGATAGACCCTCCTGGCTTACGGCTAGCACCCAATAGGTAGGAAAACTCAACTCAGGAAGCTTCTCTAACTGCTCTCCCCTACCTCTACCTATAGCCAGCCCACCAAGGAAACTAAATGGCACATCAGAGCCAATATCCTTGGCTTGTTCAAGTAGTTCAGAATCAGTCAGCAACTCGGTGCCGTGCACCTCATGCAAAAAGTGGTTAGTGGCTTTTAGCATCGCGGCAGCATCGGCTGAACCGCCAGCCATTCCACCGGCAACCGGAATGTGCTTTTCAATAAGAATCTCAACACCGGTAAATTCAAGCCCCGCATTATTAAAAAGCAATTTGCCGACTCGATAAACCAGATTGCTCTGATCAGTTGGGACTGCATTCACATGCCGTGACGGCAGAGTGTTTGATGAAACCAATATGTTCACCGGCTTACCGGTTTGAATTAGCGTAATTTTCTCTCGTAGATCTAACTCAAGATAGAGAGAGTTGACCTCATGGTAGCCATCAGATCCGAGAGGTGCAACCTGGAAGACTAGATTGATTTTTGCAGGTGCGGAACTAGCTATCATCTGGAAACCTGCTCAATCATTTTATTTATTAGCTCCTGCCAAAATCTTTTAGCCTCTCGCCTAGCCTCAGTGGTTTTTAGAAACTCGTGTTCAATGATCAACTGACAGTCTGAATCGGCAATAGCAAAAAACAGTGTTGCTCTAGTTTGATCTTTGAAACCAAGCACAATTTTCTCATCCTGTTGCAATTTCAAGAAACGATTGAAATTCTCACCGTAGTGTGAAGCGCCAAAAAAGACGTTATAGGTAAGTGCCGGTGTGGTTGGGATAATGGCAGTCATTCGCAAAACTCCCTCATCCGCAGCGCTTGATTTGGATTGAGCTCGCCATTTCAAATACATCAGGGCAATAGAGTTTGCCCACCACTTTTGCACCCGGTAGTTATCTTCTAGAAAAGTTGCTATCTGACTCTGTCTTAGTTCTCTGACTTCACTGTCAAAAATAATCTCTAGCCACAATTCTTTTTGTTTACCAGTATTAGCTAAAAGTAGATCTGCTCCAGGATCATCATTGAACGGTTCATCAGGAATAAGCATCGCTCTTCTACCAGAACGTTTTGACTCTTCCGACACTTTTTGCTCTTCACCATTAGAAACCGGAAGCTCATCGAAGATTCCTGACAATTTCTTTTTACGACGAAAAATCATTGGACCACCTTAGCAATCCGAACAAAGTCATCAATAGTTAGCGCCTCACCACGAAGGGTTGCCGAGATGCCGGCCTCATTTAGAAGCCCCTCAGCCTTTTCAGCGGAACCGGCACATACTGCCAGCGCTTGCCGCAGGGTCTTACGG
>JBJTHM010000089.1:0-12121 GCA_046094465.1 Rhodoluna sp.
AACCACAGATGAAAATCGAGGTGGAATACACCCTGGCCAGCTCATCGAGTTTGCAGAATCAGTGCTAGATGCCCCACAGATCAAACTTCTCGGGGTTATGGGGGTTGCGTCCCTGGATAGCTCTGCCGAATCGGATTTTGAGCGTATCGCCAAAGCTTCTCAAGCGTTGGTCTCGATTAGCCCCGAATCGAGGTTCATATCAGCGGGCATGTCAGGAGATTTCGAAACTGCCATAGCTTTCGGCGCGACACACATCCGGGTAGGTACCGCAATTACTGGAAAGCGCGAATAACCTTGAATAAAGGTAAGTTTTTAGAAAACTTAAGGAGAAATCATGGCCGGAGCAGTTGATTGGATCAAAGAACTGATCGGTTTTACACCTAGAGGACCAAAGCCGGTTAGCCAACCTAGGAGTTCTTCAGTTAGACCCGATCGAGCTAGGGTGCAGCGTCCTGCAAGAGGTAATTATGGTGCTCAACGCATCGACACGATTGTCATGGATTCATACAACGACGCAATAAAGATTGCTGATGTCCTGCGTGAAAATGTCACTGCAATTATCAACGTGCAAAACCTTTCAAGCACAGATAGAGCAAGGTTGATTGATTTCCTAAGCGGCCTAAAAGCAGGTCTGAATGCTCAATCTTCAAGAGTTTCGGAAGATGTCTATCTGCTTGCTCCCGAGCATGTCGAGATTGAACCAGAAGAAGAGTCTGTTGAAGACGATGATGACGGAGATCGTCTAATCATCAGGCCTTAGGAAAACTCAGTTGAGCTCATTAACTGGTTTACTTGGTTGGCTGGTTGACCTATTTAGGTTCATCCTGATTGTCAGGGTTATTTTTGATTGGATCAGGGCTATAAATCCCAGTTTCACCCCGAAAGGTATTGTCCTAATTTTTGCCGAGGTTTCATACATTCTGACCGATTGGGTGGTCAAACCTCTTTCTAAGTTGATAAAGCCGATTCGAATTGGCCAGGGTTATCTAGATGTGTCCATACTCGTGCTTTTCCTCGGTCTAGGCATCCTCAGAGGCTTGTAGAGGGCTTTTGTAAGGGTCAGGTGGTTTAGGCTAACCTTGTTAGCGAGGTTTCCAACGATTGATACTGGAAGCCAAAGTCATGAAAATGTAGGAGAGAGTAATGCCTTTAACTCCAGAGGATGTCGTCAATAAGCGTTTCCAACCAACCAAGTTTCGTGAAGGATACGATCAAGACGAGGTCGATGACTTTCTAGATGAGATTGTCATCGAGATGCGTAGACTCACTCAAGAAAACGAAGATCTACGTCAGCGGTTGTTAGCCGCCGACGGCAGAATAGCTGAGTTGCAGCGAAGCGGCGGAACACTTCCATCAGCCAATCAAGCCGACTCTTCGATTCCTGAATCGATTACACCGAACACTGCCTTCCCAGAAGCAGCAAGTGACATCACAGTCATTGAATCGAATAACACCAACAACCTGCTACAACTGGCTCGTAAGTTGCATGAAGAGCATGTCAAAGATGGCTTGCAAAAGAGAGACGCCCTCATCGCAGAAGGTCACGCCACTGCGGCAAGAATTGTTAGGGAAGCAGAGGCTCAGCACAAGGCAGATATGCAGCGTTTGGAGCAAGAGAAAGCTCTTATTGAAAACGATGTCCAGCGACTACAGACCTTTGAGAAAGAGTATCGAGCAAAACTCAAAGCCTACATTGAGGGTCAATTGAGCGACTTGGAGTCCACCGCATCCTCTTCTAAGCCAAACACTTCGCCAACCCAAATCACCAACGGTACATTCCAAATCTGATTTAGTTGAAGACGAAGCGGACATACCATAAACCTGAACCAAGGTTAGCCTTCACTGTTGCCTTCACGATAATCCTTTTGGATCAGTTGACTAAGTATCTCGCACTGACCCTGCTAACACCATTCCAACCGGTGCCCGTTTTGGGAGAAGTTCTCAAATTCACTTTGGCCTTTAATGATCGAGCAGCCTTTTCCCTAGGCGGCTCGAGTACCTGGTTTTTCACACTAACCTCAACTCTTGCGACGATTGCCCTGTTAATTTTCGTTCCTAGATTCAAAACTACGAGTTGGATTATCCTTGGTGGCGTTGCACTCGGCGGAGTGGTTGGCAATTTAATTGACCGCCTGTCAAAAGCACCTGGGTTTCCAAATGGGCATGTTGTCGATTTCATTCAGATACCGTTTAATGTCCCTATTTTTAACATCGCCGATATGGCGATAAGCATTTCTGCAGTTCTCATCGCGATTAGGTTCATTCGTGGCGAGAAGCTCGGTGGTGGCCGGTGACCGAGCAAAGACTATTTCAGGTTCCTGAGGGGTTGCACGGCACGCGTGCGGATAGGGGTCTGGCTAAACTCCTCGGGCTATCCAGAGCCAATGTGGCTGAGATGATTGAATCTGGTTTGGTGCTCTTAGATGAAAAGCCGATTTCAAAATCAGATTCACTTGTTACAGGTTTGTGGCTGAAGGTCACCCTTCCCAGACCCAAAGAGCCGATTCGCTTAGTTCCAGAACTAGTCCCTGATTTGAAAGTCATTTATCAGGATGAAGACATAGTTGTAGTTGACAAACCATTCGGGGTAGCGGCACATCCTTCAGTTGGCTGGGATGGACCAACCGTTGGTGGTGGTCTGTTGGCTTTGGGAATCACACTAACTACCAGTGGTGTTGCAGAACGGCAGGGTATTGTCAGTCGATTGGATGTTGGCACGAGTGGGCTGATGGTAGTTACTAGAACTGAGGTTGCATACTCCCGAATGAAGCAGGCTTTCAGAGATAGAAAAGTCGATAAGACCTACCACGCCTTGGTGCAGGGCCATCCCGATCCAAGCTCTGGAACTATAGATGCTCCGATTGCTAGGCATCCTAAACACGAATATAAATTTCACGCCTCAAACGACGGGAAGCCTTCGGTGACCCATTACATAACTCTCGAAGCTTTCAAGGCAGCTTCCTTACTGGAGATAGAACTTGAGACTGGTAGAACTCATCAGATCAGGGTTCACTTTTCAGCGTTTAAACATCCTCTTGTTGGCGACACCCTCTACGGTTGCGATCCCAAATTGGCTGCCAAACTTGGACTGGAAAGACAGTGGTTGCATGCTAAGAAATTGGGCTTCATGCATCCAACCAAATCAGAATATGTGCTGTTTGAATCAGATTATCCAGATGATCTAAGGCAAGCACTAGATCTGCTGAGGCAAGAGGCCTAGTCGGAGTGGTGGCAAGAATTGTCTCCTGGGCGAAGTAGGCTAAATCCCCGAGTAGGAAATCTCCAGAAGAGTAGTAATTAGATGAGCGGTAATAGCGAAAAGTTTGTGCACTTGCACGTTCACACCGACTATTCCATGCTCGATGGTGCCGCCAAGGTAACGGAATTACTGGATAAAGCAGTTGAACTTGAGATGCCTGCAATCGCGATTACTGATCATGGAAACAATTTTGGAGCTTTTGATTTTTGGGAGCAGGCAACCAAGCGCGGAATCAAACCGATTATAGGCATAGAGGCATATCTTGCTCCAGGTTCTAGGTTGGATAAGTCTAAGAGTTACTGGGCAGACGGGGGAGATGACGATATCTCTAAAGGTGCCTACACGCATCTAACCATGCTTTCAACCGACAACGAGAGCATGTTTAACCTATTCAAGCTCTCATCATATGCTTGGTTGGAAGGTTACTACTTCCAACCGAGAATGGATCGTGAATTACTTTCAAAATATGCCAAAGGCATAATTGCAACCTCAGGCTGTGCTGGTGGTGAAGTGCAGACCAGGTTGAGGTTGGGGCAGTATGAGAAAGCTCGAGAAACTGCGGCTGAATTCAGAGATATCTTTGGCAAAGAAAACTACTTCATTGAAATTATGGCTCACGGAGCGTCCGTGGAAAAAAGAACTTTCACTGGACTGATAAAGCTTTCCAAGGATTTGGGCATTCCTCTGCTAGCAACAAATGACCTGCACTATACAGAGCCTGGTCATGCGGATGCTCAGGAAGCTCTGCTGTGTATTCAAACCGGAACCAAACTAACAGATGATCGCAGGTTCAAATTTGATGGCTCAGGCTATTACCTGAAGAGCGCTAAGACGATGCGTGAACTGTTCCGTGATTTTCCTGAAGCCTGTGACAACACTCTGATTGTTGCTGAACGCTCGGATATCAAATTTGAAAAGCGAAACTTGATGCCTAAATTCCAAGTTCCGGAAGGCCATACAGAAGGTAGCTGGTTCGAAAAGGAAGTCGAACGTGGAATGCAGGCACGGTTTGGCAATCAGATCCCAGAGGAATATCAAGCAAGAGCCAAATTCGAAGTTGAAGTAATCAAGAACATGGATTTCCCTGGCTACTTCCTTGTTGTAGCGGACTTTATTGCCTGGGCTCGATCGCAAGGAATCAGAGTTGGTCCAGGTAGAGGCTCAGCTGCTGGATCTCTAGTTGCCTACGCGCTCGGAATAACCGCACTGGATCCCATCAAGTACGGACTTTTGTTTGAGCGATTTCTAAATCCAGCTCGTATCAGCCTTCCAGATATAGACGTTGATTTCGATGATCGTCGCAGGGGTGAAGTTATTCGCTATGTCACACAGAAATATGGTGATGACCGAGTGGCCCAAATAATCACTTACGGGACAATCAAGGCTAAGCAGAGCCTTAAAGACGCAGCGAGAGTTCTAGGCATGGACTATGCGGTGGGTGAGCGCTTGACTAAGGCGATGCCAAGAATGGTGCTCGGGAAAGACATGACGCTTACCGAGATGGTGGTCGATCCCAATGCTCAACCAATTGTGGAAGTTGTGGAGGACAGCGACGAGGAGTTCAGCGAGGAAGCAGTCGAATTCGAAGCAGTAACCCAGCAAACCCCAACGGACTCGAAATCAAGGTATAAAGAAGCTGCCGAATTTAGAAAGATTCTAGAAGAAGATCCTGAGGCCAAAAGAGCATTTGATTTGGCTCGAGGTTTGGAAGGGCTTAAGCGACAGACCAGCGTCCACGCCGCCGGAGTAATCATGTCCTCGGTGCCGCTACTTGATGTCATTCCGCTTATCAAGCGCGAAGATGATGGAGCGATCATCACGGCTTTTGCCCAGCATCCCTGCGAGGAGCTTGGCCTAGTGAAAATGGATTTTCTGGGATTGAGAAACCTGACTGTATTGGATAAGGCATTAGAAAATGCCAAATCCAATAGAGGAATAGATGTTGTCCTCGAAGAGCTCGATCTAGACGGGGATCAAACTACCTATGAGATGATTTCGCGTGGCGACACTCTGGGGGTTTTCCAGTTGGACTCTGGTCAGATGCGTTCGCTTCTGAGATTACTTAAGCCAACTAAGTTTGAGCACATCTCCGCAGCAATTGCACTTTATCGTCCTGGTCCAATGGGTATGGGGTCGCACACATCTTATGCGCAGCGAAAAAATGGTGCTGAACAGAACGATCCGATTCATCCAGAATTGGAAGCTCCGCTATCGAGCATTCTCGATCCAACCTACGGACTCATTGTTTATCAGGAACAGGTTATGGCGGTTGCCCAAGCTGTAGCAAATTTCAGTTTGGCCCAGGCTGATGAACTTAGACGCGCGATGGGAAAAAAGAAAAAAGAAGAGCTTGATGCTCAACTGATTAGTTTCACCAAGGGTATGAAAGCAAACGGTTTCTCTGACGTCGCAATTCAAAAACTTTGGGAGACTCTGTTACCTTTCGCCGACTATGCCTTCAACAAGGCACACAGCGCGGCATACGGAGTTCTTTCCTACTGGACTGCGTATATGAAGGCCAATTTCCCTCAGGAATACATGGCCGCATTACTCACCTCAGTGAAAAACGCCAGAGACAAACTTGGCGTCTATCTGAGCGAAGCTAGAAGAGCTGGCATCAGGGTGCTGCCACCTGATGTGAATGATTCGATTGCCGATTTTCAAGCTGTGGGTAAAGATATCCGGTTTGGTCTTGAGGCGATAAGAAATGTCGGCCTCGGTGTAGTTGAAGAAATAATCCAGGCTCGAAATGCCCAAGGAAGATTCGAGTCTTTCCAAGACTTTTTGGCTAAGGTGCCATCTTCTGTGCTAACCAGAAAGGTCATAGAATCCCTTATCAAAGCTGGAGCTTTTGACAGTTTTGGGTCATCGAGAAGGGCCCTTTACGACGTGCATGAGGAACTTATCGAGCAAGCGCTGCGAGAGAAAAAATCTCAATCGTCGGGGGAGATGGATCTGTTTGGTGACTTTGAGCAGGACACTCAAGCAATCAAGATTGCAAATTTGACCGAGTGGCCGCAGCGACAGTTACTAACTCTTGAACGCGAGATGCTAGGACTCTACATCAGCGACCATCCACTAAAGGGTTCTGAGGACCGACTTAGGTCAATTGCAACGGAATCAATTGCATCTTTCAACGCCAGAACTAACTTCGTTGAGGGCGAAGCTGTCACTCTAACCGGATTGATAACAAGTGTCGAGGTAAAGACGGCGAGAAGTTCTGGAAACATCTATGCTAACATTACCGTTGAAGATTTGGACTCCGAAACTTCCATGATGCTTTTCAGTAAGACCTATACCCAGTTTGCAGAAATCTTGAAAGTAGATGCCATCGTTGCAATTCGTGGAAAGATGCGCCCACGAGATGAGTCCTTCATGATTAACGTTACGGACATCGTGGTCCTTGAAAAAGAAGATTCGATCTTTGTAGGTCCGCTTCGCTTAGTGATACCTGAGGAGTTGAGTACGAGAGCGAACATAGAGCAACTGGATCGAATTCTTTCTAGGTATCCAGGTCAGACTGATGTGTACCTTCACTTAAGATCGGGTGAGAAAACAAATGAGTATCGAATTAAGCACAAAGTGTTTGTGAACGAGCCTCTGGTTTCTGAAATCAAGCAGCATTTTGGTGTGTCAGTGCTCGATCTAAATAAAATTAAAGCTTCAGTCGAGTCGCCTACCGGGGATGACGTAGCCCCGTTGATGGTAGAGCAAGCTGGGGAACTCTTCAGCAACTAAGCCTTTTTCTATCTCAACTACGAAAACGGCGTTTGCTTCAACCTCGTGGAACTCTCGCACTCTACAGATTAGAACTGCATTCACTTCACGGAAAACAGGTAGGTTGTGTGATTCTTCTCTGAACCAATCATCGTCAAGAAATCTTTTGGTGTGATCCGAGGACATCTTTTTTGCCAGCGGCAGGGAGTTTTCATTCAGCATCGAAATCGCCACGTATTGGGCATCCTTTAGCGCTCGCCAACTACTAGCACCTCGAGCAACGTTGAAAGTTGCAAGCGCGGGAGTAGAGCCAAGAGAGGTCACGGAGGTGGCAGTAAAGCCGACAGGAGAGCCTTCTGGGTCGTTCAATGTAATCAGACAAACCCCAGAAGCATGGCGTCTAAAGGCGGCTTTCAGGGCTTCACTGGTATCTAAAATCTCGTCCAATTTTCTCTTTCTCTAACCAAGTAAGGCTAACCCATCACCAAGCCGAGAATTTCTAAGCGGTGTCAGTGGGGAGGGGTATTTTCCTGGTTTAGAGAGGAAAATATTTATAACGGAAAGATTAAATCTTTGGTTGAAGGTTAAGGTTTTTGGGCTACTTAGGCTCTAAATCAAGCAACACGCCGACAAATGTTGAAATTTGGTAACCTTGCGTTAAGACCACAAGATATAGGGACGGAAAACTTAAATATCCCCACATCTTGTGTGTATAGTTGAGTTCCTATGACCCTAAAAATGGCTAAAAAAGCCCAAAATTCAAGGAGGAAGCATGCACTGCCCGTTCTGTCGCCATGTGGATTCCAGGGTCATAGATTCCAGAGCTTCTGAAGACGGATCTTCGATTCGTCGCAGGAGAGAATGCCCTGAGTGCGGACAAAGGTTCTCGACCAGTGAAACCGCAAGTCTCTCAGTGGTAAAAAGAGGCGGAACTACCGAACCTTTTAGTCGCGACAAGATCGTGGCTGGAGTTCGGAAAGCCTGCCAAGGCCGACCTGTGACGGAATCTGATCTGGCAATGCTTGCTCAGACAGTCGAGGAAAGCATCAGAGCCACTGGAGCAGCTCAGGTGGAAGCTAAGGAAGTTGGCCTAGCCATCTTAGAACCACTGAGAAAGCTCGATGAGGTGGCGTTTATGAGATTTGCCAGTGTTTACCAGGAATGGGACACGCTGGAGGACTTCGAGGCGGCAATAGCCCTCTTGAGGTTAGAACGGGAAGACCACGCTTCGCCATCGGCCTAGTCGATGACGTTAGAAACCAAAAAGTTAATCAAGAAGAGGAAGAGAAAGGCAACAAATGACCGACACATCGGCATACACCGACGCCGGTGCGGCTAGTCAGGGACGTAAGGGTCTCAAGATTGAGCGCATCTACACAACCGAGGGAGTACACCCTTACGATCAAGTGACATGGGAACATCGTGATGTAGTCCAGACTAACTGGAAAACCGGTGAAACCATTTTCGAACAGCGTGGAGTTGAATTCCCCGAATTCTGGAGCTTGAATGCATCCACCATCGTCACCACGAAATATTTCCGCGGCGCGATGGGTACCGCAGCTCGCGAGTTTAGCCTGCGTCAATTGATTGACCGCGTGGTTCTCACCTACACCAAGGGTGGTCGTGATCACGGCTACTTCGCAACTGAAGAAGATGCGACCGTGTTCGAGCACGAACTAACCTTCATGCTTTTGAACCAGGTCTTCTCCTTCAACTCTCCGGTATGGTTCAACGTTGGCACATCGAGTCCTCAGCAAGTTTCTGCTTGCTTTATTTTGTCGGTGGACGACTCGATGGAATCAATCCTGAACTGGTACCGCGAAGAAGGAATGATCTTCAAGGGTGGTTCTGGTGCTGGTCTAAACCTCTCCAGAATCCGCTCATCTAAGGAACTACTGCGTTCCTCAGGTGGCTCTGCTTCAGGCCCGGTTTCCTTCATGCGTGGAGCCGATGCATCGGCAGGAACAATCAAGTCAGGTGGAGCAACTCGTCGTGCAGCCAAGATGGTTGTGCTAGATGTTGATCATCCAGACATCGAGGAGTTTGTCGACACCAAGGCTCGTGAAGAGGACAAGATTCGCGTACTACGCGATGCCGGTTATGACATGGAGCTCGGTGGTAAAGACATCAACTCCGTTCAGTATCAAAACGCAAACAACTCAGTTCGTGTTAACGAAGAATTTATGCGCGCTGTCGAACACGGCACCAAGTTTGGTCTTCGTGCACGCACCACGGGTGAGGTTATCGAGGAAGTGGATGCACTAGAGCTTTGGGATAAAATTGCCCAGGCTGCTTGGGCATGTGCTGACCCAGGTATCCAGTATGACGACATCATCAATGACTGGCACACCACACCTGAGTCAGGTCGTATCACCGCTTCGAACCCATGTTCTGAGTACATGCACCTAGACAACTCATCATGTAACCTAGCTAGCTTGAACCTATTGAAGTTCCTAAATCCAGATGGTTCGTTTGACGCTGAAAAGTTCACCAAGGCTTCAGAGCTGATTATCACAGCGATGGATATTTCTATTTGCTTTGCTGATTTCCCAACCGAGAAGATTGGCGAAACCACTCGTGCCTTCCGTCAACTTGGTATCGGTTACGCCAACCTCGGAGCCTTGCTAATGGCAATCGGATTGCCTTATGACTCAACCGAAGGTCAGGCTCTAGCTGCAGCAATCACATCATTGATGACCGCAGCTTCCTACCGCAGATCAGCAGAAATTGCCGGCGTAGTTGGAACCTATGAGGGTTACCCACAGAACAAGGCAGGACACGACAGAATCATGCGCAAGCACGAAGCTGCTAACGCAACTCTTCGCCCTGTAACTGAGGTGGATCGCGCCGTCCTTGAAGTAGCTACTCGCCAGTGGGCACTCAACACTGAAATCGGATCACGCAACGGCTGGCGAAATGCCCAAGCAAGTTTGCTCGCTCCAACTGGAACCATCGGTTTCATGATGGACTGTGACACCACAGGTATTGAGCCTGACTTCTCGTTGGTTAAGTACAAGAAACTATCAACCGGTGGATCAATGCAGATTGTCAACCAGACCATCCCATTCGCCCTTCACCGTCTTGGTTACTCTCAGGAGACTATTGAGGCAATTGTGGACTACATCGGCGCTAACGGTCACGTAGTAGACGCTCCTGGACTAAAGCCAGATCACTATGCGATCTTTGACACCGCTGTTGGTATCCGCGCTATTGAGCCAATGGGTCACGTCAGGATGATGGCAGCCGTTCAGCCATTCCTCTCTGGCGCTATCTCGAAGACAGTGAACATGCCAGAAACTGCAACGGTTGACGAAGTCAAAGAGATTTACTTCCAGGGCTGGAAGATGGGTCTCAAGGCCTTGGCAATCTACCGCGACAACTGCAAGGTTGGTCAGCCGCTTAGCGATGCAAAGGCGAAGACCGAATCTAAGCCTGCTCCTGCAGCAGCTTCGAACCTTTCACACCCAGTTCGTAAGCGCTTGCCAAAGTCACGCCCTTCATCAACCACCTCGTTTACAGTTGGTGGCGCTGAAGGCTACATGACAGCCGGAACCTACCCGGATGGCGTCCTAGGCGAAGTCTTCCTAAAACTCGGTAAGCAGGGTTCAACCCTTGCCGGTGTGATGGACGCCTTCTCAATCGCGGTTTCGATTGGTCTGCAGTATGGGGTTCCTTTGGAAACCTATGTACAGAAGTTCACAAATGTTTCCTTCGAGCCTGCTGGTCTAACCGACGATCAGGACATCCGTATGGCTAAGTCGCTTATGGACTACATTTTCCGCCGTCTAGCAATTGACTACCTACCTGTCGAAACCCGTCAGGCTTTGGGTATCAACACTGCCGCGGAGCGTGCAGCAGCACTGGATGCCTCGGGTTCATACCCGCAGACAGCTCCTGTGGCAACTGCGCCTGAGGTTACGGAGCCAGTTGCTGAAAAGCCGGCAGTGATTGAACTGCAGGTAGAGGAAGTCAAGTCTGAAACTCGCCAGGTGCACTCATCAGCAGAGCTCTTTGAGATGCTTCAGGGAACTGAGTCTGATGCTCCACTTTGCTTCAACTGTGGAATCAAGATGAGACCATCTGGTTCATGCCACGTCTGTGAAGGCTGTGGATCAACCAGCGGTTGCAGCTAAAGATTCAAAAAGATTCTGGGTCGGCCTTATCGTTGAGGCCGACCCTTTTTCTTGGAGGGAAGGTAACCTAGTTTCGTGCTCTATCGCCTAATCTTTCGACTAATGCTAAGTCGGCTCGATCCCGAGTTTGCTCATCATTTGGGGATGATCACAATAAAAACAACATCTAAGTTAGGACTCACGAGACTCCTTCCAGAATTACGCACAGAGGTCGTTGAGGTGATGGGGCTGAAATTTGCTGGAGCATTTGGTTTGGCTGCAGGTTTTGATAAAAACGCGGAAGCTGTTAAGGCTCTCGGTGAAATAGGTTTTTCACATATCGAGGTTGGGACAGTCACATACCTTCCGCAACCTGGTAATCCGAAGCCGAGGTTGTTTCGACTCAAGAAAGATCGAGCCCTCATAAACCGAATGGGTTTCAATAACGACGGAGCTGAAAAAATAGCCGAAAGATTGGCTGAACTGAGAAGAACTAATTCCAAGCTTCCGGTTATCGGTGTCAATATCGGTAAGAGCAAGATAGTCGAACTAGAAGATGCTGTTGAGGACTATCGAAAAAGTGCCAAGGTTTTAGCCCCGCAAGCTGATTATCTAGCCGTGAATGTTTCATCGCCAAATACGCCAGGACTTAGGATTCTTCAGGAGACTAAATCTTTGGAACCCATACTAAAAGATGTAATTGCAGAAGCCCCAGGTAAACCTGTGTTGGTTAAGATTGCACCTGATTTGTTGGATCAGGACATTTTGAGTGTTTGCGCTCTCGCTAAAAAACTTGGGCTCGCTGGTGTGATTGCCACTAACACAACTGTGTCAAGGCAGAGCCTTTTGGAACCCAAAGAGAAAGTAACTCAAATGGGATCTGGAGGGCTATCTGGTCATCCATTAGCGCCACGGGCATTAGAAATTCTTAAACTCATCCGAAAGGAAATTGACAAGGATCTTATCTTGATTTCCGTCGGCGGAGTAGAAAGCAAAGCCGATGTCCAAGAAAGATTGGCTGCTGGTGCAGATC
>JBJTHM010000090.1:0-21572 GCA_046094465.1 Rhodoluna sp.
ATCTGTCTCAAGAGGGGCTAAAACTAAATCCGGATTGAGGGATTTGATTTTTTGGGCTACCGCTTTACTTTCGTTATCCGTATCGCCTGCATCAAAGTAGGATGCCGAGACTGATGCTTTCCCTTGAAGATCTGCTGCAGCCAGTTCAATGCCAACCCTCTGGTAGGTCGAAGTAAAGGAAACGGGTCCACTGTATGAAACTAGGACTGCAACCTTCATGCCAGGTGCCAGAGTCTTAGCTTGCACCGTTCCATAAAAAAGTGCAAGAACAGCAACGAGGCTAATTGAAACAATTATGACATTTTTCTTCATCTTGGCAGACTAGGCAAAAGAAGAAAAAACTTCCGACGTTTTCAACAACGCTTAAATGTTTAGACCCCGAGAATCTCGGGGTCTAAAACTGGATAAGTAATTTATCTCTCTACGATCGCAAGAACATCACGAGCTGAAAGAACAAGATATTCCTTGCCATTCATCTTGAGCTCAGTGCCACCATACTTTGAGAAGATGACTCGGTCACCAACTGCAATATCTAGTGGAACGCGGTTACCGTTGTCATCGATACGACCTGGACCAACAGCAACAACCTCAGCCTCCTGAGGTCTTTCTTTAGCGGTGTCTGGAATTACCAGTCCCGAAGCTGTGACTTGTTCTGCCTCGACTGGCAAAACGACAATGCGATCTTCAAGCGGCTTAATTGAAACCGACACTTGGAACCTCTTCTTTATGTCTTACGGAAAATGGAAACGGCGTCTAACTAACGCCTTGGCTATATTAGCACTCTCTGTCCCTGAGTGCTAACTGAGGGCTGTTAGCGTTGAGGCATGGACCGCTCAGGCTTTATCAAACTGCTCAGCCCCGAAGGGGCGAGGCTTCTAAATGAGCTTTCTCCTATGGACTCCAAAGCTGATGTCCTAAAACTTACCTCCAGGCTTCGAAAAGCAGGCTACGACCCAGAATTGATTGCCACGGCTCTAACTCAGGTAAAGCTAAGACGAAAGGCAAGAACCAAATTCGGTGAGTTCGCCGAGCAACTGCTCTTTACCGAAGCGGGGCTGGAACAGGCATCCAGACTGTCGGTAGCAGCCATCCATGCCGGCAGATTCCGTAATGCTGGAATCAAAAATGTTGCCGATCTCGGCTGTGGCATTGGTGCAGAATCTCTGGCGCTGGCCAGCCTGGACCTAACTGTTACAGCTTTTGAACTGGATGAACTTACCGCTGCAATTGCAACTTTCAATTTGGCTAACTTTCCAAACGTCTCGGTATTACAGGCCGATGTGACGCAGCTTGATTTGTCAATCTATGAGGGTCTTATTTTTGATCCAGCCAGACGAGATAATCGCAACAGAATCTTTAAACCAGAAGATTTTAGCCCCAGCTTTGATTTCGTCTTAGTGAAAGCTAAGTCCAAACCCACGATAGTCAAATTAGGCCCAGGACACCCACACAATCAGATACCTGAGGAGGCCGAGGCAGTCTGGGTTTCAGTCAATGGTGATTTGGTTGAGCTAGCCCTTTACTTTGGCGACATCAAAAGAGCTAGCATAAAAAGAGCGGCACTACTGATAACCGGTTCGGCAAGATACGAAATTACCTCAGCAACAGCTGACGTAGTGCATGCTCCTATCGGCTCGATAGGTAAATACCTTTATGAGCCAGATAATTCACTGATTAGATCTCACCTGCTAGGTCAGTTAGCAGAAGAATTGTCTTTGCAGGCTATTAGCCCTGAAATTGCTTACCTAACCTCGGATCAACTTGTTTCAAGCCCATGGCTTACCGCTTTTGAAATCATCGATGAATTACCTTTTGATCGAAAGAAGCTAAAGAGCTACCTCAAAGAAAAAGATGTTGGCATTCTAGAAATCAAAAAACGAGGTGCTGATGTTATTCCCGAAGAACTTCGTAAAGAGCTCAATCTAAAGGGTAAGAATTCCGCAACCTTAGTCATCACGAGAGTTTTGGACCAGCATCGGGTTCTTGTGGTTGAACCCCACAGGTAGCGCAAAACCCCTCACTGTCAGCTTTTAGTGAGGGGCTTTGCTTCCCTCAAAGTAGAGCAAGTTAGTCTGGGAGTTGTCTGGAATAAATCTGGGGTAAATCTTGAAATTAAGATTGAACTTTCCGGACATCTAGAGTCGAATCTGCTGAAAAATCTTGATCGCTGGGAAGAGCTCCTCGGGAAATTAACTGGGCACCCAGCACCGCAATCATCGCACCGTTATCGGTGCAGAGTGAAAACGGTGGGATACGAAGTTCAATGCCCTCCTTAGCGCATCGAGCTATTGCCACCTCACGCAATCTCGCATTGGTAACTACACCACCACCCAGTAGCAAGCGCTTCACCCCGTGCTCGTTGCAGGCAGCAATGGCCTTGGTAATCAAAACATCTACCACGGCTTCTCTAAAGCTGGCGGCAACATCAGCAATGTTGAGAACTTCGTTTTTCAGCTCGGCTAATTCAACATGTCTAGCCACAGCTGTCTTTAAACCAGAGAAACTAAAGTCATAGCGATGTTCTGCCATATCTTTAGGAAGTGAAAGTCCTCTGGGAAAACGAACTGCGTTGGGATCTCCACCAAGAGCAGCTTTATCTATCTCTGGTCCACCTGGGTAAGCTAAGCCCAGAACTCTAGCCACCTTGTCAAAGGCTTCACCGGCAGCATCATCGATTGTTTCACCGAGCAAAACAACATCTTCCAAAAGATCTCTTACAAGTAGCAGTGATGTGTGCCCGCCACTTACCAAAAGTGCAATGGTGGGAGTCTCAACTTTTCCGTTAGCCAGGATATCGGCAGCAACGTGACCCACCAAATGATTCACCGCGTAAATTGGTTTACCAGTTGCCACCGAAAGAGCTTTGGCTGCTCCAATACCAACCATTAGAGCTCCCGCTAAACCTGGACCATTAGTGACCGCAATAGCATCTATTTCATCAAGGGTTACCTCAGCTTTTTGTAAAGCTTCATTGAGCACCGGGTGCAAAGCTTCCAGGTGTGCTCTAGCAGCAACTTCAGGAACCACACCGCCAAAAATAGCGTGCTTATCCATGCTGGAGGAAATCACATTTGCTAAAAGTTTGTTGCCTCGAACTATGCCAATCCCCGTCTCATCACAGGAACTCTCGATACCTAAAACTAAAGGATCTTTTCTGACTAAGCTCGTCTGCATCACAAAGGCATCAACCCCTTCGGGTTGATAGTACTTCTTACGAATGCCTATTTTTTTGAATCCAAAGACCTCATAGAGTTTTTGCGCCACCTGATTATCTGCACGCACTTCCAGAAAAATCTCGCTCGCACCCATCTCAGCGGCCTTTTGGGTCAAGGCCTGCATAAGTGCTGTACCGATACCATTGCCTCTTTGATCAAGCGCCACCGCAATAGTTTGAATATCTGCCTGCTGGCTCTGCCCCAGCTTACTCAAACCTCCGTAGCCAACTATCTGGGAATCAATCACAGCGACAACATAAAAGGTGTGTGGCGCATTCAATTCTGAGAGCATTACCTCTTCAGACCAAGCATCATGGGTAAAACAGCTCCGCTCAATCGCCATGATGCCAGTTAGGTCATGCCTTGTTGCCTCTCGAATCAGCATCAGCCACTAACCTTCTTCCCCTTTGAAGGGCTGACATCTGGCTCGCGAAGATAAATCGGTTGAATCACTCGATTCACCTGAGTCCCTTGATGGAAAGATATCTTGCCGAGGCTGGCTGCACTGACCACATTTTCTGTTTCGACTAAACCAACTCGGTCAATCACCTCTGGCTTAGAAACATTCGGCCCGAAAGAGCGAATCGGAACTGAGTGAGATAACCCTTCATAGACTGCCCAGAAATGCTCTTTACGCCTGGCGTCGGTTTCCACCAAAAGCCTGCCCAGATTGCCCAAAGAGTAATACTCGTAAGCAATCGCATCCAGTGAACAGATCCCAACCAGTTCTGCATTTGCCCCAATTGCAAAAAACTTGGCCGCAGCAATACCCACTCGCAAACCAGTGAAGGGGCCTGGGCCTAAGCCGACTACCACCCGATCTATACCAACCGGCTTGATACTTGCTTTGGCTAAACAATCTCTTATCGCAGCACCGATAGATTCAGAGTGAGTCATGTTGTCAGCAATATTGATTTCTGCCAAAACTTCAGCATCACTCAAAATAGCTACGCTCGTTCCAGAAGAAGTATCTAGGGCAAGTATCTTCATAGTTGAATCCCAGCCCAACGCTGACCAAAACCAAGAATCTTCATAGTGCGGTTTTCGGTTTGACCTGAAGAATCTCTATCGATATAGACTTCCAGCCAATTCTCGGCAATCTCATCAGTGAGGCCTTGCCCCCACTCAATCAAAACAATTGAGGAGCTAAATGGAATATCCAGATCATCAAGTTCCGCTGGGGATTTCAATCGATAGGCATCAACATGCACCAGAGGGATATTCCCCTTATGTTCTCTAGCAATCACAAAAGTTGGTGAAGAAACATTCCCCTCAACAGCCAGTGCTTTACCAACACCTCTGGTGAAAGTTGTCTTACCTGCTCCTAATGGTCCAATCAAAACAACCAGATCCCCTGCTTGAAGTTTTGCTGCTAATTTTTGACCAAGCTCTGACATTTCCTCAGCGGTAGCGATGGTTGCTTGATAAAGCAAATGCGGTGAACTCACGAGTTATCCTTCGACGGATCCCAGATATTCTCGTTTGAATCTTCCGCCCATTCTGGTCACGATTTCATAGTTGATGGTTCCTGCCGCATCGGCCAAATCATCCGCAGTTGGCCCCTGCGGTCCAAAAATCAGCACCGTATCCCCCGGTGACACACTGGCATTACCAACATCAACCACGAACTGGTCCATTGCTATTCGGGAAAGTATTTTGAATCTTCTACCGTTGATGGCAACTTCAGCACTACCAGTTGCATGTCGCGGTAAACCTTCGGCATACCCCACTGGCACTAAGGCAAGTGTTGTCTCGGAAGGTGTGGTGTATAGGTAGCCGTAGGAAACTCCAGAGCCTTTAGGAACTCGCTTGGTTTGAACCACAGTCGCCTCACAGGTCATCGCTGGCGTGAGACCAAACTCCTTCGCTCGATTATCACTGAATGGCGATAAACCATAGAGGGCAACACCGATGCGCACCATGTCGTATCTTGCCTGAGGGTAACTCAGCGTTCCATCGCTGGCGGTGAGATGTCTAAGTTCAAACTCGAGACCCTTTTGTTTTGCCAGCTCTAGCGCTTTTTCAAATACTTCAATCTGCGCCAAATCTTCTTTCACTCCTGTGGAAGATAGGTGGCTAAAGATACCGACAGTGATTACTGTGCCTCGAGAAACCTCACTAACTATCGCATCGTAAAGTTCTGGCAGTTCCTCAATGGTTACCCCATTGCGACAAAGACCGGTATCAACCTTTATGTGAATTCTTGCTCTAGTGCCGAGTGCTTCAGCAGCTTTAGCAACTCTAAGCAGCTGATCATTAGATGAGATAGCTAAATCAATATTCTTTGCAATAGCCTTTTGAAAATCGTCGGTCGGGTCATGCAGCCAAGCCAGGATTCGGCAGTTTATTCCAGCCGCCCGAAGCGACAGAGCTTCCTCAACATCAGCAACACCGAGATAGTCAATCCCCTCTGCTTCAAGTTTTTTGGCAACCGGTAGCATCCCGTGGCCATAGGCATCAGCCTTAACTACTCCGAGTACTAAAGTCTTTGAATCAGAGTTGACTAACTTTCGCATTACTTCAAGATTGCTAGCAATCGCATTTAGGTCAATGGTCAGCTTGCGCATTAGTTTGCCCCCTCGGCAATAACTACCGCAACAGCCATACCTGCATCGTGACTGATTGATAGATGCCAGGCTGATATTCTCAACTCGGCGGCACGAATCTCGGTTGCTCCAGAAACTTCGAGTCTCGGTTTACCTAAATCATCTTTCACAACCTGAACATCTTGGAAAGATAAACCGGTTGGGTTACCGAGGGCTTTAATCAGAGCTTCTTTAGCCGCCCAGTAGCCAGCTAAAGATTCACCTTTACTTCCAATTTCTTCACTGGTGAAAAGTCGTTCGGTTAGACCGCTGGTCTGATTGAGTTTGCTCTCAAATCGAGCAACGTCGACTAGATCAACTCCAACTCCGACAATCATGAACTACTCGACAGTCACCGATTTAGCCAGATTACGTGGCTGATCAACATCGAGACCCTTGGCGGCAGATAGCTCCAGAGCAAAGATTTGCAGTGGAATGACAAATAGAACTGGAAGTAGCATCTGGTTGGCTTTTGGAACATAGAACACTTCAACCGCGTATTTGCCGGCCTCGGTGTCACCTTCCTCAGCTATCGCTATGACCTTAGCTCCCCTGGCCTTTACCTCTTGGATATTGCTAATCACCTTGGCATTTAGTGAATCTGGGTCATTCGGGCTAGGAACCACCACTATGACTGGTTGACCCTCTTCAATCAGGGCAATCGGGCCATGCTTTAGTTCGCCCGCTGCAAAACCTTCTGAGTGAATATATGCCAATTCCTTGAGCTTGAGAGCTCCTTCCATGGCGATGGGGAAACCGACGTGGCGGCCAAGAAATAGCACTGTTCTAGCATCCTTGAAACTCTTAGCCAATTCAGCAACCGACTTACCACTTTCCAAAACCTTGGCAATTTGACTTGGCAGCTTCAAAAGCTGCCTACCAACTTCTTGCAAATCACTCAGCGATCTGGTGCTGCGTGCCTTGGCTAGATGAAGTGACAGCAAATACATTGAAACTATCTGAGCAGTAAATGCTTTGGTTGAAGCAACAGCAACCTCAGGGCCGGCGTGAGTGTATAGAACGGCATCTGCTTCTCTAGCAAGCGTTGCACCCTGGGTATTGCAGATACTCAACACCATCGCACCAGATTCTTTGGCATACCTGGTTGCCATCAGGGTATCCATGGTTTCACCGGATTGGCTCACCGCTACGACAAGTGTGTTTGCAGTCAGAATCGGATCACGATATCTAAATTCATGGGAGAGCTCAACACTAACGGGAATTCTTGCCCAGCTTTCAATTGCATATTTTCCAACTTCGGCAGCATAGGCCGCAGTGCCACATGCAACCATGATGATTCGATCGAGTTGTGGAAGTTTTTGAGTCAGCGCTGCTAGCTCTTCCAAATGAACAGTGCCATCACTGGAGAGCCTGCCCATCATGGTGTCACCAACCGACTGCGGCTGATCGGCAATCTCTTTAGCCATAAAAGATGACCAGCCACCTTTGCTGGCAGCAGAGGCATCCCAGTCAATTAGGAATTCTTCGCGGGAAACTTTATCGCCCTTGAAATTCTCGATTTCGACACTGTCTTTACGAAGAATCACAATCTCATCCTGACCCACTGCAATAGCTCGCTTGGTGTGCTCAACAAAGGCAGCAACATCGCTACCGAGGAAGTTTTCCCCTTCGCCTAGGCCAATAACTAAAGGTGCATTTCTTCTGGCTGCTAAAACTAGGTCGGGGACATCCTCATGCATGACCAAAATGGTGAAGGCTCCGTGCAATCTTCTAACCACTTTTCTAAACGATTCAATTAGGTCCCCAGAAGCATCAAACTCGCGAGCGATAAGATGCGCGGCAACCTCGGTGTCTGTTTCGCTGGCAAATGAAACGCCAGCTTCAATCAATTCTGATTTCAGTTCAGAAAAATTCTCAATAATGCCGTTGTGAATAAGGCTAAGTTTTTTGTGTTCGCCACCGAGATGTGGGTGAGCATTACCGTCGGTGGGTGCCCCGTGAGTTGCCCATCTGGTATGGCCAATACCGATATGTGATTCGCCCAGAGGTGCTCTGTCGATATCTTCAACCAGAATGGATAGCTTTCCGGCTCGTTTGCGGGTGGCAAGCCTTCCATCCATATCGATCACTGACACCCCAGCACTGTCGTATCCTCGATATTCCAGACGCTTTAGACCGCCTAACAACACCTCAACGGTTGATTTTGGCCCCACGTACCCGACGATTCCACACATAGACCTAGTTTAAGGCAGAATTGCTATGTGACCGGAGCCCAAGAAGACAATAGCGATGAAGCACTGTCCCCGTTTGTCGAAATCCCTCGCTCCGATTGGTCAGATCTAGCAAAAAGCACTGAAACCCCGCTAACTGAGACTGAGATTGAGAACATAAGAGGTTTAGGTGACTTTCTAGATTTAGCTGAGGTGAGTGATATCTACCTACCACTTAGTCAACTGCTGAATATCTATGTAACAGAAACTCAAGATCTTCATAAGGTAACCGGGGCTTTCCTAAACAAAACCAATAAAAGAACACCGTTCATTATCGGTGTTGCTGGCAGCGTTGCAGTTGGAAAGTCAACTGTCTCAAGGTTGTTGAAAGAGCTTTTGAGTCGCTGGCCAACCACGCCTAAGGTTGCATTGGTTACCACCGATGGTTTTCTCTATCCAAATGCGGTGTTAGAAAAACGTGGCCTCATGCAGCGTAAAGGTTTTCCAGAATCCTATGATCGACTGGCTCTAATCAAATTTGTCGCCGACATAAAATCAGGCAAAGAAAAGGTATCCGCACCACTCTATTCACACCTGACTTACGACATAGTCCACGGTGAAAGCGTCGAAGTCGAATCTCCAGATGTTGTGATAGTCGAAGGCCTAAATGTTCTTCAACCACCAGCGCCAGGTCAGGATGTTGCCCTGAGTGACTACTTTGATTTCAAGATTTATGTTGACGCCCCAACTAAAGAAATAGAAAAGTGGTACCTGAACAGATTCGAAGAGCTTCGAGATTCCGCCTTTAGAAACCCAGCATCATACTTTCACCGCTACGCTGAAATGCCTCTACAGGATGCTCTAAACCGGGCAATAGAAATCTGGCAAGACATAAACTTACCTAACCTAATTGAAAACATTCTTTCCACTAAATCCAGAGCCACTCTCGTGCTCCAAAAAGGACCGGGCCACCGAGTCGAATCAGTGTTGCTAAGAAAGATCTAAAGCACTAAACCTAAGTTTGCTTAGAGCCAGTTTGAATTTATCGATTATTTCTTGCAGCCAGCTTTTAGTTCTTTGCCTTCACGAACCTTCTTGGCTAGTTCAGCAGCTGCTTCAGCAACATCGTCATTTGCGTCCTCAGCTTCCGACTGGGCATCTTCAAGATCCTGAGTTGCCTGCTCAACTGAGTCAGTCAGGGTTGAAACATACTGAGACAGTTTCTCGATAGCTAGGTTAATTTTCTCAACCGACTTCTGCGCTTCAGCTAGTTCCTTCTGGGCTTTGGCCAATGCCTTGCCTGCAAGAGTTGGAAGTTTTTCAGTGATAACTGAAATCTTCGCAGTTACCTTTTCTAGTTGAGCCTGCAAATCTGCAAGAGACTTGGTCTTTTTAGCCTTGAGCTCTTTGCTTTGATTCACAGCACGCTGCTGCTTCTTAACCTTGTCCTTGACTCGGTCAGCAAGTTTCTTAGCCAATTCATGAGACTGATTGGCCTTCTTAGTTTCAAGGTCGAAATCATTTTGACGCTGAATATCAGCCGCAGAACATCTTCCACGCTCTGGCCCAGCAGTTGCAGTTGAAGCAACAATCGGTGCAGTCACAAGTGTTAGAGCCGCAATTAGAACGACAAGCTTTTTCATTTCTCTCCCTGAAACATCTCTATCTCATCAGCCTAGACCCGAAGTTACCGGTTTAGGTAACGGTTGTGGATAGTTGATAGAGCCTATAAAGCTAGATTTTTCTCAACCACTCGAGCTATTCGATCAGCCCAGGAGTGTGCTGTTCCTTCATCACTGGCCTCAACCATTACTCTGACTAGGTTTTCCGTGCCAGAGGCCCTCAGTAATACTCTGCCGGTTTTCCCCAGGTCCTTCGAAGCTTCCGCGACAATCTCCTTGAGACCCTGATCGCTATCAACCCTGCTTCTATCAACGCTTTTCACATTTATTAGCACCTGCGGGTAGGAGATCATTTGTGAGGCCAGTTCTCTAAGGCTCTTGCCGCTTCTAACCACCACGGCAGCAACCATGAGTGCCGTCAAGATTCCATCTCCGGTAGTTGCATAGCGACTGAAGATAATGTGACCGGATTGCTCACCACCTAGGGTGTATCCACCTTCACGAATCTGCTCCAACACATAGCGATCGCCCACTTTGGTTTCGATCAGTTCAATGCCTGCTTCCTGCATTGCAATTCTTAGACCAAGATTACTCATCACAGTTGCAACCAGTGTGTTTCTAGCTAGCTCACCACGAGCTTTGAGGGCCAACGCCAGTATCACCATCAGTTGATCGCCATCAACAACTGCTCCGGTGTGATCCACAGCCAAGCACCGATCGGCATCGCCATCGTGCGCAAAACCCAAATCTGCCTGGTTTTCAAGCACCGCAGATTGCAGCGCGCTTAGATTAGTTGAACCGCAGCCAGCATTGATGTTGAAACCATCTGGTTCATTACCGATGACAAAAACTGTTGCACCAGAATCGCTAAACACTTCTGGGGAGATACCAGAAGCTGCACCGTTAGCACAGTCAATCACTACCTTTAGCCCTTCTATGGAGTTGGGTAATGCGCCAAGTAGGTGAACTAGATAGCGATCTTCACCGTCAGCAAAACGCTGAACTTTACCAACCTGATCTCCGATTGGAGACAGCGGTGTTTGACTCATGGCGGCTTCAATAGCATCTTCAATCTCATCAGGCAGTTTATGACCACCGGCTGCAAAGAACTTGATGCCATTATCTGGCGCTGGATTGTGTGAGGCAGAAATCATTACGCCGAAATCAGCTTTGATATCCGCCGTTAGAAATGCAGTGCCTGGAGTTGGAATAACTCCAGCGTCAAAAACATCAACACCTGATGCACCTAATCCAGCAGCAACAGCGGCGGAAAGGTATTCACCTGAGATTCTGGGGTCACGACCAACGACTGCGGTTGGTCTTCTGCCTTCGTTCCTAGCAGATTCACCGAGCACGATAGCTGCGGCTTGAGCTAATTGAAAAGCGAGATTGACTGTGAGGTCACGACCTGCTACACCTCGAACACCATCAGTTCCAAATAGGCGTGCCATGGTCTTAGATTAGCCGAGCGGTGCTCGAAGCGTAATTAACGCTTAGAGAACTGCGAAGCCTTACGAGCTTTCTTCAAACCGGCCTTCTTGCGCTCAATTACACGAGCATCGCGAGAAAGGAATCCTGCCTTCTTCAAAGCTGGACGGTTGTTGTCGCGGTCAATTTCATTTAGTGCACGAGAGATACCAAGACGAAGTGCGCCTGCCTGACCGGCAACGCCACCACCCTGAATGCGTGCAATAACATCGTAAGAATCCTGTAGACCCAAAACCTTGAATGGGTCGGTGATTAGTTGCTGGTGCAACTTGTTTGGGAAGTAGTCAGCAAGATCGCGACCGTTAACTTTGATTGCACCGGTACCTGGCTTGATTCGAACACGAGCGATAGCTTCTTTACGACGTCCAAGACCTGCACCAGGAACCGAAAGAGTTCCCTTAGCTTTTGCTGGAGCCTTGCTCTCAGTCGAGTACTCGGTAGCTTCTACAGTTTTCTTAGTTGGCATGTTTATCTTTCTGCGCGATTACTGCGCTACCTGTCCAATTACATAAGTCTTAGGGGCCTGAGCCTGGTGCGGGTGCTCTGCACCACGGTAAACCTTCAACTTGGCAAGCTGATCGCGACCAAGAGTGTTCTTTGGAAGCATTCCACGAATGGCTTTTTCAACTGCCTTCTCCGGAGACTTCTCCAAAAGTTCTGCATAGGTAGTTGCAGTTAGACCACCTGGGTAACCAGAGTGGCGGTAAGCATTCTTCTTCTGCAACTTGGTTCCGGTAAGAGCTACCTTGTCTGCGTTGATGATTACGACGTAGTCGCCGTTGTCCATGTGAGGAGCAAAGGTTGGCTTGTGCTTGCCGCGCAAAAGCGCTGCAGCAGTTGAGGCCAAACGACCCAAAACTACATCAGTGGCGTCAATAACGAGCCAGTCATTCTGAAGCTCGTGAGCCTTCGGTGTATATGTACGCACGCTAAAATGCTTTCTTTTTCTTTACGATTGACAATGAATAAATTCATTAGGATTGCCTTTTACTTCAGGCACCAAGGGTCAAGTTTAGCCCGAAAAGCCCAGCAAGTGCAAGTGCCAATTGGCCCTACTACTGGTCTAAAGACCTCATATTTCGGGCTTTTTCAGCCTGTTTAGCTAGATCTCTAACTGGCGGATACCCCACCTCAACGAGGCTCAGACCTTCTGGCCCGACCACCTTGAAACCATGTCCTCGGGAGCGAGATTTCAGCGCTTTTGCCACATCTTTAGGCTCGGCCCGACCGGCACCCACCTTGATTAGCGCCCCGACGATAGATCTGACCATATTGTGGGCAAAGGCATCAGCCATAAGTTCAACCTCAATAACATTGCCAAAAGACTTGTTTCTAGAGACCTTGAGTAATTTGAGTTCCCTGATGGCCGTGGCTTTTTCCTTCGGCTTACTAAAAGCAGCAAAATCGTGAAGCCCAATAAAGCACTCCCCAGCCTCAATCATCCGCTTTACATCAAGTTCGTAGTTAACCCAGAGCTGAGTCCTGCCGTAGAGCGGATTCCAACCACTAACTGGATCAGCAATCCGATAGCGATATCTTCTAAAACTTGCCGAGAATCTGGCATCGAATCCAGCTGGGGCCAAAGCCACTTTCTTTATCCTGATATCCACAGGTAACAGTGAATTCAATTTGCTCACTAGATTAGGACTCCTACCTAGCCGCCTGAGTTGAGCCTTGGTTAGATCTAGGTGAATCACCTGAAACTCAGCATGCACTCCAGCATCAGTTCGCCCCGCAACCCTTATTGCAAAATCATCTTTAGATTCACCAAAGATTAGTTCCAGCGCTTGAACTAAGACACCTTGGACAGTTCTAAGTCCAGGCTGCTTAGCCCAGCCAGCAAAATCAGTGCCATCGTAGGAAAGATCAATCCGGTAACGAAGAAAGCCGTCGACCTTCTGGTCAACGGCTTGCTTCATGATCTCTTAACTAACTAAATCTCTAAGCCTCTTCGGACTTAGTCTCGTCAGCGGCAGGAGCCTCGTCAGATGCAGGAGCTTCTTCAGCTACTAGAGTTTCCTCGGCAGCATCTTCTGCAACAACTTCAGCTTCCTCAGCTACTGGGTTCTCTTCAGCAACTGCTTCCGCAACTGCCTCTTCGCCCATAGCCTCAGCAACAACTGCTTCTTCTTCGACAACAGTTTCTGATGGGGTGGAAACTTCTTCAGCAATTTCTTCTACAGCAACAGCTGCAGGTGCAGCCTTAACTGCCTCAGCAACCTTTACCTTTGCCTTGGCTGGCTTTTTCACAACTGGCTCTAGAACCAACTCAATCAGTGCCATAGGAGCATTGTCGCCCTTACGGAAACCGAGCTTGGTGATTCTGGTGTATCCACCGTTGCGCTCAGCTACCTGAGGAGCAATGTTGGCAAACAGTTCGTGGACAACATTCTTATCCGAGATGTCGGCCATAACCTGACGACGTGCGTGCAGATCACCGCGCTTGGCGAGAGTAACAAGCTTCTCGGCTACGGGTTGGACGCGCTTAGCCTTAGTCTCTGTTGTGGTCACAGCTTTGTGGGTAAATAGCGATGCGGCTAGGTTATTCAGCAGCATGCGTTCGTGGGCTGGACCGCCTCCGAGACGAGGACCCTTAGTTGGGCGTGGCATTTTATTCTCCTCTTACTTTCCTTTGAGCCTTAATTTAGGCTCTGTCGTCCTGGTCAAAACTTGAACTGAAGTATGCAGCGTCAAAGCCTGGCACTGCATCACGGAAACGAAGTCCCATTGAAGTCAACTTGTCGCGGACCTCATCTACTGACTTGCTTCCAAAGTTACGGATGTTCATCAGCTGCTCTTCGGTAAGGTTGATCAACTCGCTTACGGTGTTGATTCCCTCACGCTTTAGGCAGTTGTATGAACGAACAGTTAGATCTAGTTCCTCAATTGGCTTAGCCAATGCCGGTGGCAGATCAACTACTGTGTCAATTGCTGGAAGGTCAATACCTTCGGCATTCTCATCCAGTGCTGCAGCCAAACCAAATAGGTTAACCAAGGTCTTTCCAGCAGAGGCAATTGCCTCACGTGGCGAGATTGATGGCTTGGTCTCAACATCAACAATCAGCTTGTCAAAGTTGGTGAATTCTCCCGCACGAGTTGCCTCAACGCGGTAAGAAACCTTTAGTACTGGTGAATAGATTGAATCAACCGGAATGATTCCGTTGTTGGCCATATCTGGTTGACGGTTCTGTGAAGCCTGAACGTAACCACGTCCAGCTTCGATGGTAAGCCACATCTCAAGGCTGCCCTTGTTTACCGTAGCGAGAACCAACTCAGGGTTGTGCACGGTCACTCTGGCATCACCGGTGATATCTCCGGCCTTAACTTCACCAACGCCAGCTTTTAGGTGAACCATTACTGGCTCGTCAGCTTCCAAAGACACGACGATGTCTTTGACATTCAGAATCAATTCGGTGACGTCTTCTTTAACGCCAGGAATCGGACCGAACTCGTGGTTGATGCCTTGGATTCTGATGCTGGTAACTGCTGCTCCTGGGATAGAAGAAAGCAGGGTACGGCGTAGCGAATTTCCCAGGGTATAACCAAAGCCTGGCTCTAGTGGATCTAGAGTGAATCTGGCGCGGTTAGGGAAATTGCTGTCAATCTCTTCGTGCAGAACTGGTGTCTGTGCAATTAGCACGTTGTTTCCTTTCATTGAGACATCCGCTATTTGATGCCTCGTTTATTGAGGTTTGCTATTCAGTGGCCACTAAACAGCTGTATTCAGTTATGTAAGTTGTTACAAAAATTAGAGGCGGCGACGCTTCGGTGGACGACAGCCGTTGTGAGCCTGAGGGGTCACATCAGAGATCGAACCAACTTCAAGACCAGCAGCCTGAAGCGAACGAATAGCTGTTTCACGACCAGAGCCTGGGCCCTTTACGAAAACATCTACCTTCTTCAAACCGTGCTCCTGAGCCTTGCGGGCTGCTGCTTCAGCAGCCATCTGGGCTGCGAACGGAGTTGACTTACGTGAACCCTTGAAGCCAACATCACCTGAAGATGACCATGAGATAACAGCACCGGTTGAATCAGTGATTGAAACAATGGTGTTGTTAAAGGTGCTCTTGATGTGTGCTTGACCGTGGGTAACGTTCTTCTTTTCTTTACGACGTGGCTTACGGGCTGTCCCGGTTGCCTTTGCCTTTGGTGCTGCCATGAGTTTTCTCCTAAGTCTTTTCTAGTCAGACGCAAGTACTTACTACTTACGTGCCGCCTTCTTCTTACCGGCCACAGTGCGCTTCGGACCCTTACGAGTGCGAGCATTAGTCTTGGTGCGCTGACCACGAACAGGCAGTCCCTTACGGTGACGAATACCTTCGTATGAACCGATCTCAACCTTTCGGCGAATATCAGCTGCAACATCACGACGAAGATCACCTTCGACCTTGTAGGTGCCTTCGATGTAATCACGAATAGCAACCAACTGGTCGTCTGATAGATCCTTTACGCGGATGTTCTTATCGATGTTGGTATCGGCTAGCACCTTAACGCTTCTGGTGCGTCCGATTCCATAGATGTAGGTTAGGGCGATCTCAACTCGCTTGTCACGAGGAATATCGACTCCGGCAATACGTGCCATTTGGATTTCTCCTGATGTTTAGAAGGTCTGTAGCAGTGTTATCTCAAATATTTATTTGAGCTCTCGCCTTCTCGAGAGGTGCCAGGAGTAAATCCTTGAACACTGCCTTGGTTTTTATTTAGTTATAAATTTTGCGACTTGGATTAACCCTGGCGCTGCTTGTGACGAGGGTTCTCACAGATAACCATCACGCGACCGTGACGACGAATGACCTTGCACTTGTCGCAAATCTTTTTGACGCTCGGATTAACCTTCATGTCTAAACTTTTCTTCTAGCGGTTTACTTGTATCGATAAATGATGCGCCCACGATTTAGGTCATAGGTGCTGAGCTCAACAATCACGCGATCACCGGGAAGAATACGAATGTAATGCTGACGCATCTTTCCAGAGATGTGCGCTAAGACTCTGTGCCCATTGGTCAACTCAACTCGGAACATCGCGTTCGGTAGAGCTTCATCAACTGTGCCCTCGATCTCGATGACGCCGTCTTTGTTGGCCATAAACTCACTTATCTTTTTGCTTTATCTGGTCCCTGACACGCGAAAAACCTCCAAATTGGAAAGGGATTATTCGTGCCAGAACACCAAGACTCAATCTTAGGACAATTTGGCAGTAAATTCTAGTTAAACTTTGGGTTCAACCGGTGTAATGCCATAGGGTGCCAACCCAGCTGCCCCGCCATCCTCAGCTGTCAAAACCCAGATACCCGCAGAATGCCTAGCCACGGTGTGCTCCCAGTGGCTGGCATCAGAGTTATCCACTGTGGCCACCGTCCAAGCATCAGAGAGCACCTTAACCCGCTGGGAACCGGCGGTAATCATGGGTTCAATGGCAATAACTAGGCCATTTTCGATAACTGGGCCCATTTCACGGGTCTGATAGTTAAAAACCGCAGGATCTTCATGCATCGAGCGCCCAACCCCGTGCCCGATGTAATCCTGCAAAATCCCGTATCTTCCACTATTTCTAATGCTTGCTTCAATTGCTCGACCAACCTCATTGAGTCTTGTGGCCGAGGCAAACTTAGCAATTCCTGCCCACAGGGAGTCCTGACAGGCCTTGGAAAGTGCAGCTCTTGAGGCGATTTGATCTTCTGCTCCCCCAGGCACCACAAAGCTAATAGCTGCATCGCCGTTCCAACCGGCGTTAGTTATAGCACCGCAGTCGATTGAAACTATGTCGCCCGGTTGAACAATTCTGTCCTTGGCAGGAATTCCGTGCACCACCTCGTTGTTTATACTGGAACAGATTGTGTGTGAATAGCCTGGAACTAATTTGAAATTACTTTTTGCCCCAAGTGAAGTAATGACCTCTTCAGCAATTGAATCTAGCTCAAGAGTTGAGATACCCGGTTTTATTGCATCATTGACGGCTTCCAGTGCCTTCGCTGTGATTAAACCAGCTTCTCGCATTAGGAGAATTTCAGAATTTGTTTTTAGCGAAATTCGTTCGCGAGCCATGATTACCTAGCTGATTGGTGAAAGACCACGCTCAGTCAGAGCATTTAGGATTCGGTGAGTTACCTCGTCAACTTGACCTAGGCCATCAATTGGAACAACCATTTCACGATCAGAGTAGATATCAATAATTGGCTGAGTCTGCTCGCGATAGACATTCTGTCGGTGACGAATAATTTCCTCAGTGTCATCAGATCTTCCTTGCATCTGCGCACGAAGAAGTAGTCGTTTGACAAGTTCTTCCAGATCTGCAGTGAGCAGGATAACCGCATCCAGCTGAGTTTCGTTTTCAGAAAGAATGTTATCCAGTTCTAAAACCTGATCTCTGGTTCTTGGATAACCATCTAATAGGAAACCTCTGATGACATCATCCATAGCAAGTCTCGAACGAACCATGTCGTTAGTCACAGAATCAGGAACATACTCGCCCTTGTCCATATACTCTTTGGCGAGGATCCCCAGCGGAGTCTCATCTTTGACATTGGCTCGAAAGATATCCCCGGTGGAAATCGCAGGGATTGAATACGCGTTTGAAAGCAACCCGGCCTGCGTTCCCTTGCCGGCCCCAGGTGGGCCGATCAAGAGAAAGCGACTCACTTCAGAAGACCTTCGTAGTTTCGCTGTTGCATCTGAGCGCTGATCTGCTTCACAGTCTCAAGACCAACACCAACGATAATCAGGATTGAAGTTCCACCGAAGGGGAAGTCTTGGTTTGCATTCAACAGTGTCAAAGCAAACAGCGGGATCAAAGCCACAATACCTAGGTATAGCGAACCAGGCAGAGTGATTCTAGAAAGCACATACTCTAAATACTCGGTGGTTGGCTTACCGGCACGAATGCCAGGGATAAAGCCGCCATACTGCTTCATGTTCTCTGAAACTTCCTCAGGGTTGAAGGTAATTGAAACATAGAAGTATGTGAAGGCAACAATCAAAAGGAAATACATCAGCATGTATAGCGGGTGATCACCTTTAGTGAGGTTGTTGTTGATCCAGATAACCCAGTCTGAAATCTTTCCGTTGGCATCAGGGCCATTGAACTGAGCTACCAAGCCAGGTAGGTAAAGTAAGCTCGACGCGAAAATAACTGGGACAACACCGGCCATGTTTACCTTGATTGGCAAATATGTTGCTTGGCCACCGTAGGTGCGCTTACCAACCATGCGCTTGGCATACTGCACTGGTATACGACGCTGAGACTGCTCAACCAAAATAACCAAGAGCACAATTACAACACCCACACCAATAACACCAAGGAGCACTTCGATGCTCTTTGACTGAGCGATGCTTGAAAGGCTGGCTGGGAAACGAGCTGCAATCGAGGCAAAAATCAAAAGTGACATACCGTTTCCGATACCACGCTCGGTTACCAACTCAGCAAGCCACATGATCAGACCAGTACCAGCGGTCATGGTGATAATCATCAAGGAGATCGCCCACCAAGAGTTATCGCTGAAGAGGTTTCCAGAACAGTTAGTTCCAAATAGAGCGCCACCACCCTGACGGGCAACAGCAATCAAGGTTGTTGACTGCAATAGACCCAAACCGATGGTTAGGTAGCGGGTGTATTGAGTAATCTTTGCCTGGCCAGCTTGACCTTCTTTATAAAGTGTCTCGAAGCGAGGGATAACCACGCGTAATAGCTGGGTGATAATCGAGGCAGTGATGTAGGGCATGATACCCAGAGCGAAGATCGATAGCTGTAATAGCGCTCCACCGGAGAACAGGTTGACCAGTTCGTAAATACCCGAGGTGCTGGCACTTCCTGCCTTCAAACACTGCTGAACGTTTGCATAGTTCACAAACGGAGCAGGAATGAATGATCCCAAACGATAGATTGCAACGATAGCCACTGTGAACAGCAACTTATTGCGAAGGTCTGGCGTCGTGAACGCTCTTTGGATTGCACTAAACATTTTTAGCCTCCTGTTGGCTAACTTTTTTTACTCAGTAACGCTTCCGCCAGCAGCAAGAATCTTTGCTTTGGCAGATTCGGAGACTTTGTCAACCTTGACGTCTAGTTTAACGGTTGCCTCGCCTTGACCTAGGACCTTTACCTTTTCGTTCTTACGAACAGCGCCCTTAGCCACCAGTGAAGCCACGGTAACTTCGCCACCCTGTGGGTAAAGCTCAACTAGGGTCTCGATGTTGACCACCTGGTACTCAACCCGGAATGGGTTCTTGAAACCACGAAGCTTAGGCGTACGCATAACAAGGCGGACACCTCCACCTTCAAAGCCTGGACGAACCTGGTAACGAGCCTTAGTTCCCTTGGTACCACGACCAGCAGTTTTACCCTTAGATCCCTCACCACGACCAAAGCGAGTGCGCTCTTTCTTAGCTCCTGGAGCTGGTCTTAGGTGGTGGAGCTTTAGCAAGTTGCTCTTCTCCTGAGTAACAGCTGGCTTTTTAGCCGCTGCAGTCTTCTTCTCTTCAGCCATTAGTTGATCTCCTCGACCTTGACTAGGTGTGCTACTGCACGAACCAAACCGCGGGTTACTAGGCTGTCATCCTTGACGACGATATCGCCAATTCTTTTCAGTCCCAGTGTCCTCAGTGAGTCACGCTGACGCTGGCTGTTGCCAACACCGCTTTTGACCTGAGTGACTTTTAGACGTGCTGCCATTAGGCACCTGCCTTCGCATCTGCTTGAGCCTTCAAGATAACCTTTGGAGCTACTTCTTCTAGGCTCAATCCACGACGAGCTGCAACGCTAGCTGGTTCTTCCAACTTCCTTAGGGCAGCTACTGTGGCGTGAACAATGTTGATTGTGTTTGAGGATCCGAGTGACTTACTCAAAACATCGTTAACTCCAGCACATTCCAATACAGCACGAACTGGACCACCGGCGATAACACCGGTACCAGCTGCTGCTGGACGAAGCAAAACAACACCTGCTGCTGCTTCACCTTGAACTGGGTGAGGGATGGTTCCACCAAGACGTGGAACTCTACAGAAACTCTTCTTGGCCTCTTCAACTCCCTTAGCTATAGCGGCTGGAACTTCACGAGCCTTGCCGTATCCGACACCGACCATACCGTTACCGTCACCGACAACTACCAGAGCGGTGAAGGAGAAACGACGTCCACCCTGGACCACCTTAGAAACACGGTTGATGGTAACAACGCGCTCTAGGAATGGGCTCTTGGTATCTTCTCTGTCGCGACGCTCACCTCTCGGTGCACGCTCACGTGAACCACGACGAGCATCGCGCTCTGCGGTCTCGGTCGCTACTGTCTCGACACTTGCATTTTCAGTTGACTCAGTTGACAACTCTTGCTCCTTGTTTTCTTGACTCACAGGACCAGCCCACCTTCACGAGCGCCATCAGCGATAGCTGCAACGCGACCGGCATACTTGTTACCACCGCGGTCGAATACGACCTCGGTGATGCCAGCGGCCTTGGCGCGCTCAGCTAGTAACAAACCGACAGCCTTTGACTTAGCCGACTTGTCATCGGCTGACTTACGAAGATCCGCTTCCATTGTTGAAGCTGAAACCAAGGTGTGGCCCTTAGCGTCATCAACAATCTGAACAAACACGTGACGAGCAGAACGAGTGACCACAAGTCTTGGTCGAGTTGCAGTTCCCTCAATCTTCTTGCGAAGACGTAGGTGTCTGCGGTCTCTGGCGGCTGATTTGGACTTACCGCGAGTTCTTGGTGTTAGACCCATGATTACTTACCAGCCTTTCCAGCCTTGCGACGAACAACTTCACCGGCGTAACGAACACCCTTACCCTTGTATGGCTCAGGCTTACGAAGTTTACGTAGGTTTGCAGCTACCTCGCCAACGGCCTGCTTGTCGATACCGACAACGGTGACCTTGTTGTTTCCTTCAACCTGGAAAGAGATTCCAACTGGTGGCTCAACAACGATTGGGTGAGAGTAACCGAGAGCAAACTCAATGGATGAACCCTTAGCGGTAACACGGTAACCGGTACCAACGATTTCTAGGGCTTTGGTGTAACCCTTGGTAACACCCTCAATGATGTTAGAAATCAGAGTTCTGGTAAGCCCGTGCAGTGAGCGAGAGTTTCTCTCCTCATCAGGACGGGTAACCAAGACGTTGCCATCTTCAATAACAACGGTGATCGGTGCTGGAACGGTGTGAGTTAGTTCTCCCTTAGGACCCTTAACTGAAACAACCTGTCCATCAATCTTGATATCGACTCCAGAAGGAATCGCGATAGGCATCTTTCCAATACGTGACATGTCTTTTACCAGATGTAGGCGATGACTTCTCCGCCTACTCCTTTCTTGGCTGCTTGACGGTCAGTTAGAACACCTGAAGAGGTAGAAAGAATTGCGATACCCAAACCACCTAGAACACGAGGAATCTCGTTTGACTTCGCGTAAACACGAAGACCAGGCTTTGAAACACGCTTGATGCCAGAGATTGATCTCTCACGGTTAGGTCCATACTTTAGCTCAACCTGCAAAGTCTTACCT